>JBBSOG010000018.1:0-24771 GCA_038259985.1 Cytophagales bacterium | reverse complement strand
GGAATAGGAATACCATTATATACTACAAATGAAGACTCCTGGTCAGCAAGTTTTGGGTACTGTTTCTGCAATGCTTCTGAAACAAATATTTTTACCTTGGCTCTTTTGAGAAAAATATTAAAAAGCGTATTTCCAAAATCAAAGCGGAAATCTGAACCTTTGTACTCTCTTATGTGCCAGATATGGGGTTTTCCCAGGAGTACAGATAGTAATGCCCCCATAAAAACAACAGACGTATTAGTATACATGACATCAATATTATATTTACGGATGAGCCTTATATACATCGGTACGGCTTTAAGGTTTTTATAAGCCCGTTGGAAAGCTTTACGATAATAAAGTAAACGTGATTTTAGACTTCTATAAAGATTACTATTATCAAATTTATAAGCGTAGCTTACCCACCACATATTAGGAAGAACAGCATATTCTATATTTCGTTGATCCAGTTCCTGACTAAATTCTCCACGCCCAGGCAGAAAAACAAAACAATGTGTATGGTGAGATAACCCATCAATCAAGTTTAGGAGTGAAATACTTCCGCCCCCCTTTAAATTGGCATCGTGGGAGAAAAAGGCAGCATGAATAGGGAAAGCTTGTTTACTCAAAGTTGTTTTAATAAAATACGTAACCCATCATAATCATTTGCTTCTAAAATGTGTAGGCACTGGTCAATGCTCATCTACATAACTTTTCATTTCTTCTAAAGATAATCCTGCTATATTTTCGTTTTTGAAAAAAGCGTGGTTTCTCGCTATTTTCTCAATAGGCCAGTTCCACCATTGAAGTTGTAACAAACTATCTATTGTCTTTTCATCAAACCTGTATTTTATGACCGTTGCCGGCGAGCCTGCTGCAATAGCATAAGGAGGGATATCACCTGATACTACGCTATTAGCTGCAATTACTGCCCCATGACCGATATTAGCCCCTGATAAAATAACACATTGCGTACCTATCCAAACGTCATTGCCAATAGTGATATTTCCCTTGGAAATTATATCATGCTCCAGCCCCTCATTAAATACATTTGCACTAAAGAAATATGTGCTGATTCTACGCATATTATGATTATACTCCTGTATGGATACATTCCGGGCTATAGAGCAAAAACTTCCTACATGCACCTGGTTAATACTGGCGTACATATCCGTATTGGGGCCGTTAACTGTGGTGTAGCGCCCAATATCAATATTGCCACTTAAATGGGCGCCTTCCACTATTTTGCTATGCGGGCCAATACGTACGTTCCCTGATACAAAAGAACATTGTATCAATGCTGACTCGTGGATACTGCCATTCTCCTTAAGACGTACGTGGGATTGGCCTCGCATACGTCGGTAGAGGATGGGATACAAAGCATTTGCGAGCTTCTGGATGATACGCTCTTTGAGTCTATCAAGTATTTTCATGTCTGGAAACTGCCTGGAAATACCGATCCATTATATCTTTATATGAAACGCTGTTTTTTATGACTTTATCTTTTTGGTCTGCATCAAATACATTCTGTATCTCTTTGCTGATCAATTCAGGAGACGGTGGGCTTATGTAGATAGCCATACCGGAATTGACCAAGTTTGGATAACTTTCGGCACCCATTGCATCTACCAGTATAGTTTTTATCCCTAGCATACTTGCCTCAACTGTAGCACCGGAAAACCTAGTAATATGGAGGTCTGTCAATGCCAATACTTCTGGTAAAGGAAGGGCGCTGACCTCTTTTACATTGACATTATCGTATAATTGATGTCCTTTTAAAATTTCCTCTACTTCATTCATTTGGTGTAATTGGCGGGGATGTAGACGCAACCACCACTCATACGAAGTCCCGCTTTGTTTTATTGTGTCTAACAACCACGGGGCCAGCAACTCACCAAGGGGTTGCATGGTAAATAATATACGCTTCTTTTTACGCTTTTCAGAATTATCTTTCTTTACTGTTTCCTGAATATATTCCATCCAAGGATGTCCACCAACGAATGGCTTATGTGTGTTAGTTTTATCCGCCCATTTTTCTATTACTTCCATGAAATCCTCACTCCAGCACCAAAACTGGTTGGGAAGGGCATCATAGCCTTCTTTATCAATTGCCGCCCATCGGGAATATGCCATATGTATTTCGACAGGTACCCCATGCATAATTTCAATGGTTTGAATCTGGCATTTTCTGGCAGCGACATTAAGGCACATGACATTTTCGTCGTAGTAACACAATTCAAAAATGCAGGCAGGATTTAGCTTACGCAAAAGTGTTTGATAGTACTGAACTTTTAAGTTCCATCTTTTTGCTTTTTTGATTAGCTCTTCTTTTTCAAAAAGGGATAAAACAGCTTTGGCTGAGGGGATTTTATTGTTTATGTCTTCTTCAAATAATTCAAATGAAGGTAGATGAATTCTGAGATTGTTAACATCAGCTTGCATTATTCCTTTTTGAACAAGCGCATTAAATAATTCAAATAGCTTATTAATAAACGAAGTTTTATTTTTGAGCGGTAAATTTTCAGGGTAATTTTTCGGTAACCCATACTCCAGATTGTAAAAGGAGTAGTGGTTTTTTTTTATCTCATGAAGTAACGGGCTGAAAAATTTATTGACAAACTCCCCCTTATAATTCATTCGGTGCGTATCAGCTCCTACAAACAAAAAGTCAACACGTTTTATATTTCGGTAATAATGCCAGAATTGCTTAGCTGTCTTATAATGTGGATAAAGCTTAGCAACTAACTTATTTATGGGAGTTTTTGAAGTTTTTTTGTTGAGTGGGGGCTTACTGAGTTTTTCAAAATGGTCAATTAACCTATAAGCAAGTTGCACTCTTAAAAAAGGCCATACCTGTACTTCACCCACATACCAGGAATTAACGGGGAACCGGCGTTCTATTTCATTAAAAAAATCTAATATTTCTAATCGTGTCATTGGTATGTATTAGCTTCCTACTTTACTTCACCCAAAAAATGGATAGGCGCGTATATATTTTGATTAAGTCCACTTACCGTAAATTTTTTGTAATTTCGGTAACAGGCTAAATGTTGAGGGCTACCGCTGGGATTATCTTTTGACGATAAAAATATGGTTAGGGCATATTCACCATCGGACAAATTGAATCGTTCTAGTCTAATTTTGACTTCTTGTTTAGGTGGTTTATTCTCAATAGTCCCCCCCGCTCCCACAAAAGAATAATACTGGCCCACTATTTTTAAATCCCTGTCAGTAAACTGCAAAATCACTTCAAAGTCTTTGAACTGAGGAACTACTGATACCGATAGATTAATGAAAAAATCCTCACCATAAGTAATAAAATCATGGTCTGTGGTATCTTCTTCCTGATTTGAAAAAGTGATTGCGTCAATTTTAGCAAATTCATTGTATTCAATGAACGCTTTTTCCCCTGAAAATAGGCTGAAATATTCTTCAATTCCACCACTTATATCATTACCGAACTGCTGGGCTACTCCGCGGTGCATCAGAATTACCTGGCTGCATACCCTAGAAATAACCGGCATAGAGTGACTTACAAAGACTACTGCGGAGGTTTGCATAAGCTCCGCAATCTTATTATAAGACTTTATTTTAAAACCTGCATCTCCGACAGCCAACACCTCGTCAATCAACAAAACATCCGGCTCCAACTGTGAGGCTACCGCAAACCCTAGCCTTACTTTCATCCCTGAACTATAGTTTTGCACCGGCGTGTCTATAAAATCGCTAATTTCCGAGAACTCTACAATCGCATCAAATTTTTCATCTATTTCCTTTTTGCTAAACCCAAGTACAGAGCCATTGACATAAATATTTTCTTTTCCCGTAAGAATAGGATTGAAACCAGCTCCTAGTTCTATCAAGGCCGCGATTCTTCCCTTCATGGTCACTTTTCCCTTATCAGGTTTAATGAGCCCATTTAGAATTTTCAGTAAAGTTGATTTTCCTGCTCCATTGTGCCCGATCAATCCAAGACATTCTCCTCTTTTTAATTCAAAGCTCACATCATCAACTGACCAAAACTCATCTTTTCTGAGGTTTTCCTGTTTCTTTTTACCTACAAACTCTGAAGCAAGGTCGCTTACACCATAATACAAAGACCTTTTTAAGTCCCTGCAAAACTTTTTGGAAACACCTTCTACATTGATCAATACTTCGTTTTTCATGAGAACAGGTCTAAATAATGTTATACTAACCCACTGGATATAATCAGTTCTGCTAACTTCCAGTCTAATTCATTGTCAATATCAATCGAATATTTAGTATCCATAACATATGCTTTCAGTTTATCAAAATCACTCATTTTTTTTGTATGCAAAATAGTGGGGTTTATGATATAAACAGACCCATTTAATTCATATACCTTTGGGCAATCTTGCCGACTGGTAAAAGGTGCTTTTTTTGATTTTACAATCCAACTTTTTTCTGTGCTTTCAAATAGGTTAAAGTATGGGTTAGCTTTTGTTTCTTTTACAGAAACCACCATATCGACTTCTGGGTCATACATAGCTAATGCTTCTTCAATATGCTTGGCACTTCTGAAAGGGCTGGTAGGTTGTAAAAGGGCAATTTTGCTAAACTTCCTTCCGGCATTTTTCTCATAAAAGTCCACTGCGTGTATTATAACATCCTGTGTAGACGCGGTATCCGTTGCCAAAGTAGTGGGTCTTAAAAAAGGCACCTTCAGACCAGTTTTCTCTGCTACTTTTTTAATCTGTTCATTATCCGTACTCACACATATAGATTCGTCTGGAAATAATTCTCTAGCTATTTCTATAGAATAGTGAATCAAAGGCTTGCCTGCCAGTTCTTTTATATTTTTACCAGGTAAACCTTTGGACCCCCCCCTGGCAGGTATCACTACCAATACATCTTCTCTCAAATCCGTAAATGTTTAATATCTTCCTGTGCCTTCTTGAAATCATTGTGTTTACCAATATCCAGCCAATAGTTAAGCATAGGATAATAGCATAATTTTTTATTCTCTTCTATCACACGTTCCATCAAATCTGTAGCATTGTAAAAGCTATTTTTAGGAATAAGTGATAATAACTCCTTCTTAAGCAGGTAAATTCCAGTATTTGCATAATAAGTATATTCCGGTTTTTCCTTAAAAGCGTCGATGGTATTACCCTTGGTCTCCAGTATCGCATAAGGTACTTTAATACGATAAGGCAAAGCTGCAACCATCATGTCAGCCTCTGATTTTATAAACTCTAGGAAGAAATCTTCATAATCGATGTTGGTCAGTAAATCAGAATTTGTCAGCAGAATATATTCGTTTTGCCAATCTTCAATGAGTGAAAGGGCTCCTATCGTTCCTAATGGTTGATTTTCAGCAATACAGGTAACCCGATTTTCTGATTTGGGCAGCTTATCTACATATGCTTCAATTTGTTCTTTGAGATAGTTGACCGTAATAGTAATATTTCTGATACCATATTTTTGCAGCCTTTCCAAATTGTAAGCAATAATAGGCTTATTCCCAACCTCCAGCATGGGTTTGGGCTTCTTTTGGGTTAACGGAAGCAGGCGGGTACCTTTTCCCCCTGCCATAATTACAGTATCTATAGGTAATAAAGTGCGGACTTTGTTGAAGTTAAGAATGTCTGCTATCTTTCCTTGCTGATTGATGATAGGCAAAATTTTCAGATCTTTCTCACGATACGTCACGATCTTTTCTAGGTCTATCTCATTTTCAATCAGATATTTACATGGAAAATTCATCACCTTACTTACTGGCTCTTCTAATTTTATGCCTTTCAACAGTCCTCTGCGGATATCTCCATCGGTAATACTGCCCAGAAGTTTATCTTCCTGATCTACCACAAAGAGGTTCAGATCAGTCAGCAGTTGGTTAAGCCTATCAAGAGCTTCAAAGATGGATTGATTTTCTTCTATGAGAAATTTTCTTATCTCTTTTTGCATCATACTAAGATTACTTTATTTTCTTTATCCGTCATAAAAATTTTTCTTCAACAAAGTATCAAGATCAGCGTGTTTTAATATGTGGCTTATTTTTCCAGAGGCGTTTCCCTGGTCGTAGGGATTAGTTACCTGAGCTAATAAAGTTTGAAATTCAACACTGTATACTTTCTTGAAGGCTTTTTTTACCGATTCATAATCATGGGCACAATTGATGACACTATCTGCTTTGATCCTGCCTTCCTGCCGGTCACCAATGTCAATCGTACCTATTTTGAAAGAAGGTGCCTCTAATAATCCGCTTGATGAATTCCCAACTACTGCATCAACATATTGTAAAGCTGAAAGGTAGCGCAGTTGGCCCAAACTTTTAAAAGCAACTGAATTTCCCCGATGATTTCGTACATACTCCTCGATCATTGTAATAATCACTCTGCCATCTGTGTCCGCATTGGGCATTGTAAAAATCAAGCCTGTTTTCGGTAAATCATCTAGAACTCGGAGTAAATCTCCAAATTGATGACCTGCTGTTGCCTTCTCTAAGGTAACCGGATGAAAAGTGATTAATAAGTTTCTTGCTTTGAGATTAAAAGAAATGGATTCTTCAAACGCTCTTTTGTTTAGCAATTTTAACCTATGGATACTCTCAATGCCAAGCCCTCCTACATTATGTACAGATGCCGGCTGTTCGCCTAATCGGATCACACGCGTCTTATAAGCTTCGGTGGCTGTAAAATGTACGTGGGACATTTTGGTAATAGCATGCCTGAAAGCATCATCTACTGCACCAGCTGTTAGTTCCCCTCCATGACAGTGGGCTATAGGAATTCTTGACACAAGTGCTGCCGTAGCAGCAGCCAGCACTTCAAACCTATCGCCTAACAAAAGCAGCAAGTCAGGCTTGAGGTCAGAGAATGCATCTGCGAAAGCAATATTAGCTAGGCCAATCGCTTTGGTAATTCCAGCAGGTGTGTCAGATGACAGTAAGATTTCCAGCTTTTTGCTGATGCAAAATCCGTCCTTTTCTATTTCTTGATATGTAAGCCCAAATTCAGGGCTTAAATGCATTCCAGTAACAATTAGCTGTAAATCAATTTCAGGGTCTTCATGTAAATCCTTGATGACCCAATATAGCAAGCCATATTCAGCCCTGGTGCCAGTAACTACACATATTTTCCTTTTTTTCATAGGTCTTTTTAGCCTTAATAAAGCTATACTTATGATCCATATGACCACTCAAAATGATATTCAGCTTGGCAAACAATTTATCTGCTTTTTTCCTTTGCTAATCAACTTCCCACTCTTTCAATGATAATCGGCATCGCTAAACGGTATAAAAACAAACCAATAACAAAGAAAACGAAAGCAATGAAGCTCACCACGATAAATTCGTTTAAACCTGTTAGTTCTTGCCCTAAAATAATATTACGTGTAGTAGTTAGTATCGAGGCTACCGGATTGAACTGCATCAATGTAGAGGCAATACCAGATTTTGGGACCGGATAAATAACCGGCGTAAGATAGATCGCAAACTGAAGAACCACAGCAATCCCTCTTTGAATATCCTGATACAACATGCCAATTGGCGTCAGTAGTAATCCTATGCAACTACCCAAAACAATTAGTGCCAATATTCCTGCCAGTGAATAAATAATGCGGTAGTCAGGGATATACTGAAAGAAAATAAGGAATGCAATGATCAATACTATCTTGATTAGTGTATTAAAAAACGTTTCATACAAACCTGACAATATCAATGCAGTTCTGGGAAAGTTGATTTTGGTAAGCATAGACCTGCTGGCAGTCACTGCTTTTAGAGGTGCTTGTACACTTTCAGTAAAGATTTGCCATAACATAGTTCCTAGGAGTACAAACAAAGGATAAGGAACGCCAGGATCTTCTATATTAATCACTGCACTATCCCTGAGAAAAATCCAAACTAGGGAAGTGATAAGCGGAGGTGCTATCGACCAAAAATAGCCTAAAAAAGACTGCCTGTACAGCGCTTTAATATTGCGGTTGGCCAATCTTATACCTAATTCATGCGAAGGTTTTAACTCGCTGATCAGTTCACTAATTAATTTACCAGGATGCCTTATATTTGATTCGGGAGAATAAACTGTAACTTTTATGTTATCGTCGCTCATTATTTAGAGATGTGATTATATAGTTAAAAAAGAGCTTAGCAAATAAGAGCATTTCAGAGTTTGATCAAAATGATCGCAAAGATACAACTAACTGTGAAACTTATCAGGATAAGTGTTTCCAATCCAGTTTGTGCCCGGCAGGCAAATCCATACTTAGTTTCCTGTTGATGACCTGCTC
This sequence comes from Cytophagales bacterium, assembly GCA_038259985.1. Classification (GTDB taxonomy): domain Bacteria; phylum Bacteroidota; class Bacteroidia; order Cytophagales; family Cyclobacteriaceae; genus Catalinimonas. The sequence continues at coordinate 16,542 of JBBSOG010000018.1, read as the reverse complement.
TATCTGCATGGGCGAAATGCCATCTCCCGGTCTTAACATTACCAAATCAGCAAGTGAAATTACTTCTCCTGCTTTCTTATCAATGCCAAGGTGGATGCTCTTTCTGGCAATATGAATATTAGGAGTCTCAGAAGGGGAAGGTCTTTTGAGCGGTGACCCTAGGGCCTTCTCGATGTTACGAATGCTTTGCACCATGTTTTTTAGCTCCTCTGGTTCTAAGGAGGCTTTATGGTCAGGGCCGGTCATATTTCTATCCAACGTAAAATGCTTTTCAATCACTTTGGCTCCCATAGCCACTGCTGCGATGGGCACTTCAATTCCTAAAGTGTGGTCTGAATAACCTATATTCACTCCAAATGCATGCTCAATGGTATTCATTGCCCGTAAATTCACATCCTCCATAGAGGTTGGATACTGGGTATTACAGTGAAGAACATGGAGTAAGTCTAAGGGCAGCCCAGCTTCGTTTAATATCACTATGGCATCCTGTATATCCGCTAAAGTGCTCATTCCGGTAGAGAGGATGATAGGTTTTTTTTTGCTTGCCAGATGTTGTAGAAAAGGTTTGTTGGTAAGTTCACCAGAAGGAATTTTGAATAAAGCAATTCCTAGCTTTTCCAGCATATCTGCCCGTTCCTCATCAAAAGGGGTTGAAAGAAACCGGATACCTGCCTGCTCGCAATACTTCATAAGCTGAAGGTGCATTTCATAGCTTAGCTCCAGACTTTTCAACATGTTATATTGGCCATCATCATTGGTATCCGCAGTATTTACAGACTGATAAGCTGCTTTTTTAGCTTGCTTAGATACTAACTTATCTGCATTGAAAGATTGAAACTTTACAAAATCTGCCCCGGCCCCGGCGGCAACATCTATCAACTTTTTGGCAAGTTCAATATCACCATTATGGTTAACCCCAGCCTCAGCAATGATAGTTACTCCATGATTTCTCATTTTCTATCAGGTGTTTTTATACAAAAAAATAATTATATAACACTACTTGGAATATTCACCAAACGGTTGGCCAACGACTCTGCAACCGTAAGATCCCCTCTGATACAATCCACAAACATAGGAAGCTGATGCATCAGTTTCCAGGCAGGTCGTGTCATGACTCCATGACTATTAGTGTATTGGAGAAAATCATCCCTTTCTTCTAAATCATTTAACAAAATGGTATTCAGCCAAAAGTTAGATACAGAATTTGCAGGTTCTCCAACAAAAGTCTGCTCATGATCTTTAAAAAACTGGGCATAATCTTCTGCAATTTTCCTTTTGCTTTGCAAAAACACAGGTAGTTGTTCAAGCTGGGCACAGGCGAGGGCAGCATTCAAATTAGGCATCCGATAATTATAACCAACCTCATCATGCACATACTCCCAGGCATGAGACTGCTTGGCCTGCGTAGTCAAATGTTTGGCTCTGTGGGCGAAATCTGCATCATTGGTTAGAATTACTCCTCCTCCACCGCTGGTTACAGTTTTATTGCCATTAAAACTCATGACCCCGGCCATACCAAAAGTCCCCGTATGCTTACCTTTATGATAACTACCCAGCGATTCGGCAGCATCTTCAACTAAAGAAATATGATATTTTTGGCATACTGCTGCTATTTCCTCTATCTGCGCCGGATGGCCAAAAGTATGCATAGGCACACAGGCAGCAATTCTGCTGTCACTATCCCGATGGATGCATTCTCCATTTTCATTTATATAGGCTTCTTTCTCCAAAAATTCCTGTAATTTAATAGGAGAAAGGCCTAAAGTATCTTTATCTACATCAACAAAAAGTGGCTCTGCATTCTGATAACGAATAGCATTGCAGGTAGCAATAAAGCTCAGCGGCTGGGTGATGACCAAATCTCCCTGTTTTACTCCTGCGATTCTTAAAGCTACATGCAGCGCATTAGTACCATTCACCACAGCAATGGCATACTTCGCACCGGTAATCTCCGTCATCATTTGCTCAAAACGGTTTACATATTCCCCTACTGACGAGACAAAAGTTGAATCTATGCAATCCAGTAGATACTTTTTCTCATTGCCCCTGAAGCGCGGAACATGCAAAGGAACAAATTCGGCGGGAGCGGCAGCATAAAGTTGCTGCACGAAGGAAACAAACTGCTCAAACATTATAGATATCCGCTTTGTAACGTTTCAAATTAGCATCTTCACGAAACCACTTGATCGTTTCGGCAAGTCCTTCCTTTACCGTAAACTGGGGCTTCCAGGAAGTATGCTGCATAATCTTTTGGTTAGCTCCTAGTAGCCTTTCCACTTCACTCTTCTGAGGCCTTAACCGCTCCTCGTCAGTTATGATACGGGCATCAGGATTGATTAAGTCAATGATGGTCTGTGCGAGATCTCCAATACTAATTTCATTTTGGGTAGCCAGGTTGACTTCTTCTCCAATGAGAGTTTCGCATTTGGCAATTTCCGCAAAGCCCCGGGCAGTATCTTTCACAAAAAGCAGGTCGCGGGTGGGTGAAAGCGCCCCTAACTTGATTTCGGTATAGCCGCTTAGTAATTGCGTAATGATAGTAGGAATAACCGCTCTGGCGGATTGCCGCGGACCGTAAGTATTGAAAGGCCTTACAATCGTGACCGGCAGGTCAAAACTTCTGTAAAAAGATTCAGCCATGTGATCGCCTCCTATCTTGGTAGCCGAGTAGGGTGATTGTCCTTGTCGCGGATGTTTTTCGTCAATGGGCACGTACAAAGCAGTACCGTATACTTCCGAAGTAGAAGTTACCAGCACCCTCTCCACATTCATAGAGCGGGCTGCTTGTAATATATTGAGTGTGCCTTTTACATTGGTGTCTACGTAGCTATCGGGTGAGTGATAGCTATAGGGTATGGCGATGAGGGCTGCCAAGTGAAAAACGATATCTACTCCTTCCATTGCTGTCCTTACCCCATTAGGGTCTCTTATATCCCCACTAAAAACTTCAATTTGATCCAGTTTTTCTTTAGGCAAGGTATCTAACCATCCCCAGGAGTTGAAGGAATTATAGTACACAAAAGCCTTAACCTTATACCCTTCATCTAAGAGATGCTCCACTAAATGGCTCCCTATAAACCCATCAGCTCCCGTTACAAGAGCCTTTTTACCAGTCAACATAATTGTTATTGATTAATGACTTCAAATTTAACATTTAATGTATCAAATAGCGCTTGAATGATATAACTATTTGACTCGTCCTCAATATCTAGCTTGTACTTTAGTACTTGGAAGTTGCTCGTATCAAACTTACTTATCCCATAATTTGGAGACTCTATGAACAGATGAGTATTTCCCTTAATGTCTAGTGTAGGTTCACCCAGTTCATTCTCATTCAAAAAGCTGTTGCTTACAAATACTTTATTCTCAGGTAAGTTAAGTAGACGCATTATACCTCCATATTCATAAAAACTCCAATCATCAAGGTTGCTACTGTCATCTGTCTGATTGACGAATAATATGGATTGACCGGATATTTTATGATGGGTTATATAGCTTTTGACTTCACTTCCAATTTGCTCTTGCAAATCTGCCTTTACGGCAAAGTAACTGAAGATGTTTAGCTTCAGGACGAAGAGAAAGGGAATAATGAGCGCAAATGCATATTTTATGTAAACAGGCTTTAGCAAACTGTGGATTAAGGAGAATAGGATCAAAGATAGGCCTATTGGCATTAATAAATTATGACGCTCGTTGTAGCTAAAAAGACTGTCTGAAGCTTTTCCTACTACTGAATATGGATAAATTGCAGAGACAAGGAGCAAAAGGCCGACAGCAAAAGAAATATAAATCTTACTTGGAGACATCTTATGTAAAAGATCTATCCCCCTGGCCATATAAAAAACTGCTGCTGTTAGAATGGATAGAAATAAAAATAGAAATACATTAAAGCTGGATGTGAAAATTTTTAGTGTTTCTTTTAAAAATATAACTGGATAGTCAATCATGTACTTTAGCGTTCTAAGTGGCCCCTGGTATACCAGATCAATAATGCCAAAGCTATTGTATCCTGTTTGCCCATACGTGCTTTCCCCTTGGGGAAGTAAGAACTTGCCTTTAAACACAAAGAACAAAGCTATTAAGCCTATTAACCATCCAGCTACAAATATGATTTTTTTAACTTTGCCAATATCGAAGAATTGATAAGTCAGGATGATACAAACAACAGCTAAGCTAAAAAAAATGAGTGAGTTGGTAATGAAAGACAGGAATAGTAATGGAGAAGCAGCTATTAAAAGAAAAAAAGAATTGCTCTCATTCCTCAGAAATTTTATAAGCAAAAGAATGCCCAGCAGAAACAAATTGAGACAAATCAGGTAGGGTAGCACTATTTGTCCGAATGCACTTCCAAACAAAGGAATTGCTAATGCTAAAATTGAAATTTGAAACGCTTCATTTTGAGCAAATGAAAGTTCACTCAATATAAAAAAAAGTAATAATGGGGCACTGATCAAGCAGACTAAACTTAGTAAACGACTGAACCACACCTCTTTACCGTCAATTACATTAATAAAATAATGAAGATGTGCAAGCCCACCGTAATAAAGGCCATTTCCTTTAAATTGAACAGCAATATTATGAAAAGTCAGCCCTTCTAGCGTCCAGTCATCCCATAAGGGGCTATCAATCATTAGTATAAAAACATTAAAAACAAGCGCTATGAGGAGTAGACAATAGGGATAGCTAAACTTCATGGATAAGTAAGAATGTTAGGTAAAATAAGGATATACCTTGTTAATCCTATTTTAACTAATGTTAGGATATTTTGATCTTTAAGCCTTTTTAGCTGCCAATAAGCAGCTTGAGCCGAACTTTATAGTTTTGCTTCTTTCAATATTGCATATTTCAGGGGCAAGCAAACTTTCAAGTATTTTTACCTGAATGCCACCATCTGTAACATGCTCCCTATGAATCAGCGTTGGACCTTTATCTCTTCTGAGACCAAGTTTAGAAGCTAAAGACCTGAAAACATAAATGGGCGGTACTAATGCAGCAAAAAAATAAGTGCAATACTCTATTTGAAAACCAGCTTCTTTCACTACCTTTTCTAAGGATTGTACGGTATATCTTCTGTAATGCCCAGCATGAACATCTTCGTGTGACCACAGAGCCTCAAAAGCAGGAACGGTAATAAAAAGCTTTCCTTCATCTGCCAAAACCTGATGACAACTTTTGAGAAAAGAAAGATCATCCTCAATATGCTCCACAACGTCAAAGGCACCAATAGCACCTACCAGGCCATTTTGAAAGTCAATATCTTGAAGGGATGCACATATAATATTATTGAGGTTTCTGTTTTTAGCATTTATACAACCTTTTATTCCAGGTTCTACTAAAGTCACCTCGTACCCTTTGATGCTAACATAGACGAAACAAAACCATTTCCGCCCCCCACATCTAAAAACATACCTTCTGGCTTATAATTTTCTACCACTTTGGCAATACAAGCATTTCTATGTTTAAACCAAAAGCTACTATCCTCTACCTGAAAGCAAGCATCATTACCTTCCTCAGGGTATGAAATAGCCGAATTATGGTCAGTAAACCAGATTCCATCTTTCAACTTAAGGTTTTGTGCTAGCTCCATTGAATATTTAATAAAATATGCGACAAAAAATCAGTGGATTTTTTTTAGTGTCTCACAAATATAAGCTATATCCCCTGCTTCCAATTCATAATACATAGGTAAGCGCACCAGACAATCACTATAACGGTCACTTTCTGGTAAATTTCGCCCATCATGTTTATCATGGTAAAAAGGGCTCTTGTGTAAACTCAGGTAATGGAATACTGTTAAAATACCTTCTTCTTTCAATCCTGCAATCAGATCATTTCGCTGTTCCATATCTTTGCATACCAGATAAAACATGTGCGCATTATTGGTCGCATACTCCGGGATGTGGGGTAATCCTATATTTTCCCGGGATGCCCATTCTTTTAAAGCATCATGGTAGCTATTCCATATAGCCAGCCTTCTTGCTTGTATATCTTCTAAGTTCTCAAGTTGGGCAAATAAGAAAGCAGCAATGATATCAGAAGGCAAGAAAGAAGAACCCATATCCACCCAACCATATTTATCTACTTCGCCCCTGAAAAAAGCGGAGCGGTTGGTGCCTTTTTCCCAAATAATCTCAGCCCTTTCTACAAAACGATCATCATTGACTACCAACATCCCCCCTTCTCCGGAAATGACATTTTTAGTTTCATGAAAGGAAAATGCTGCTAAATGACCTATACTGCCCAGAGGACGACCTTTATAAAAGCTCTCTATGGCCTGTGCAGCATCTTCTACTACAAATAGATCGTGCTTACCTGCAATAGACACGATGTTATCCATCTCACAGGCGATGCCACCGTAATGAACTACTACGATTGCCTTGGTTTTAGGGGTTATCAGATCTTCAAGCTTGGTTTCGTCAAGGTTGGGATTTTCTTTTTTACAGTCAGCAAAAACAATTTTAGCACCTCTCAGTACAAATGCATTGGCTGTGGATACAAACGTAAAGGAGGGCATAATTACCTCATCTCCAGGTTTTATATCCAGCAATATAGCAGCCATCTCCAGGGCATCAGTGCAAGAGGTAGTCAGCAAGCATTTCTTAAAATCGTAACGCTGTTTGAAGAAATCATGACACTTTTGTGTAAATAACCCATTGCCTGAAATTTTTCCTGAAAGTACAGCCTGATAAAGGTAGTGGGCTTCTTTGCCTGTGAGGTAGGGTTTATTGAATGGGATTTTCATAATGACAGTTTAGGTTAGGCACTAGATCCAGAGGTGAAATACTTGCTGAACGCTTTCTTTACGGAATCCATGCTTTTCATAAAAATCACAAGCTACTTTATTTGCTCCCTGTGTTACTACCTGCATGTTCTCGCATTTCCATCTATTTGAATAATGGTCAGCAGCCGCAATTAGTTTTCCCCCAATATTTCTTCCCCTGGCTGCTTGCTCCACGGCGAGCAAACCAATATCAAGCCGTTCATTTTTTATTCCCAGTGTAATCAAGCCTAAATATTCATCTTTTTGCTCTGTATATACTAAAACTTCTTTCGCTAGACTCCGGTTAACGGAGTTTTCTGTCCAAGCTTGATAGAGTTTTTGAAATTCATTGTTGATAAATTTTTTATCTAGGAAAAACCTGGAGTAGATTCCGCTTTGTAGCGCTAATGGATACAAAAGAGAGGCAGGAAGATTAGAAACGTAACTTTTTATATTACTATCCAACATTGACTTCTCTGTACTTCTTCTTAAATAGGTGGATTTTTCATCATACAAAATTCCACCAACAATTTTTACACTTTCATGGCTAACACTATCATTAGAATCGGTAAAGAGGTAGATTAAACTTAAGTTATGTTCTTTAGCATCTTTCTGTAATGCTAAAAGCTTATTGGGATAAAGGCTATCAAGATCAATTTTACCAATATTGTAACCGAAAAATGTGCTATCCCACTGTAGTTTTATAAGTTTGTTTTTTTCTGATTGCATCTGCACTGGGTATGTTTACAGATTCGTTCACTAAATAAATAGGCCGGTTTTTTACGCCTTCAAAAGTTTTACCGATATATAAACCAATAATTCCTAATGTAAGTATAATCAGTCCTCCTAAGAACCAGATAGAAACCATCAGGCTGGCATAGCCTAGTACTGCAAAACCAACCACTAAGGCATATATAACATTATAAAAAGCAACCAGCAAAGCAGAAATGGAAATGATCAGGCCTGCTTTCACAGTCATCCTCAACGGTTTGTCAGAGTAGGCTAACATAATATCTAGTGCTAAGTTGAGCAGCTTTTTCATATTATAGCTACTTTTACCCTCTTCTCTTTCAGCATGCTCAACATTGATGGCTGTTCTTCTAAAGCCAACCCAGCGGATCATGGTAGGAAAGTAGCGAATACTTTCTCTCATCTTTATTACAGCTTCTACAACTTTACGGTGATATATGCCGAAATTAGCTATACTACTATCTTGGTGACTACCCGTAAGATAACCTAGTACACCATAAAAAGCTCTGGAAAAAAGCTTTTTGAAGAAATTATCCCTTCTTTCGTGCCTCCTGGCCAGTACTATGTCGTATCCTTCCAAAGCTTTGGCTAACAGATTGGGAATTTCTTCCGGCCTGTCCTGTAAATCACAATCCATTACTACAATCCATTCACCTTGGGCATAGTCAAGCCCGGCGGTGATCGCGTAATGTTGACCAAAATTACGACTTAATCTTATTCCTTTGACAAAAGAATATTTACGGGCATTCTCCTGAATCTTGTCCCAAGAATTATCCGGACCACAGTCATCTACCAGAATAATTTCATAGTCATTAGTCAAGCTATCCAGTACAACTTTCAGGCGCTCTACAAGTTGATCAAGCATCTTCTCAGCACCATAGACCGGACTTACAATGGTTATTTTTGACTGCATTAATCATCCATTTAAATCTGTCATAAAAAAATCATGTGCCTTGATAATACTCCCGATACCAGTCTACAAAATTTTGAATACCCTCTTGTAATGGCGTAGCTGGCTTAAAGCCTACATCCCGCACTAGGTCGTCTACGTCTGCATAGGTAGCAGGCACATCGCCATCTTGTATCGGCATTAAGTTCTTCCGTGCTTCTTTACCCAAAGCTTGCTCCAAAGTTTGGATAAAATCCATCAACTTAACCGGATTGTTATTACCAATGTTATAGAGGGCATATGGGGCAAAACTACTGGCGGCATCAGGTGCTTGTCCATCCCATTGGGGATTGGGTTTGGCGACATAAGGCAAGAGTTTGGTGACTCCTTCCACAATATCCTCAACATAAGTGAAATCGCGCTTCATTTCCCCATTATTATATACATCAATGGGTTTATTCTCCAGAATAGCTTTAGTAAAAAGAAAAAGGGCCATGTCCGGACGCCCGTAAGGTCCATATACCGTGAAGAAACGCAGGCCAGTAGTAGGGATATTATATAAATTGGAATAGGTATGCGCCATCAATTCATTAGACTTCTTGGTAGCCGCATACAAAGATACCGGATGGTCTACATTGTGATGCACAGAGAAAGGCATATTCGTATTTGCACCATACACTGAGCTTGAGGAAGCATAGACAAGATGCTCTACCGGGTAATGGCGGCAGGCCTCGAGTATATTCAGAAAGCCCGTCACATTAGCCTCAATATAGGCATAAGGGTTAACCAAAGAATAGCGTACGCCTGCCTGTGCGGCAAGATTAACCACATAATGAAACTTTTCCTCAGCAAACAACTGGTCAATACGGTCTTTTTCCAGCAGGTCAATCTTATGAAAGGAAAATCCTGTTAAGCCTTTGAGTATCCCGAGGCGGGCTTTTTTTAAATTTGGGTCATAATAATCATTGAGATTATCAATACCTACCACAGTATAACCCTGTGCACAAAGCTTTTGTGAAAGGTGAAATCCAATAAAACCGGCCGCACCGGTTATTAGCACTTTTTTTGTTTGGCTCATAGAAGATTTATTACAACTTACCGTCTATTAGATGCTTACTTAAAATACCCTTAACGTCATAAATTACGCCATTTTCTTTTTTTATTGCCCCAAGGTCAAGTTGTAGAAAATTTTGATGACTTACTGCCAAGATTATACCGTCGTAATCATTATTCAGCTCATGTAACAAGGCTATACCATATTCTTCATAAACCTCGGCAGGGTCAGCCAATGGATCATAAACTTCGACATCCACACCAAAATCCTGAAGTTCCCGAATGATATCAATCACTCTACTATTTCTGATATCAGGGCAGTTTTCTTTAAAAGTAATGCCCAGCATAAGTACTTTGGCATTTTTGATGGCATGTCCTTTCTGAGAAAGTAACTTAACTACTTTGTTAGCTACAAAGCTACCCATATTGTCATTAATTCTTCTTCCGGCCAGTATTACCTGTGGGTGATAGCCGATACTTTCCGCCTTGTGGGTAAGATAATATGGATCTACGCCAATACAATGCCCCCCCACCAAGCCCGGACGAAAAGGTAAAAAATTCCATTTGGTTCCGGCAGCCTCCAGTACCTCCTGCGTATCTATCTGCATCCGGTCAAAAATCAGGGCGAGTTCGTTCACGAAAGCAATATTGATATCCCTTTGTGCATTTTCAATCACTTTGGCTGCCTCGGCCACTTTGATAGAAGAAGCCTGATGTGTACCGGCAGTAATGATACTCTTATATAATTGGTCTACTTTGTCAGCGATTTCAGGCGTGCTGCCACTGGTTACCTTTTTGATAGAATAAACCCGGTGTTCTTTGTCGCCAGGATTGATCCGCTCGGGTGAGTAACCACAATAAAAATCCTGATTATAAACTAAGCCACTCTGTTGCTCCAAGATGGGCACACAGTCATCTTCAGTACAGCCGGGGTAAACTGTAGATTCATAGATCACAATATCGCCTTGCTTCAATACTTTTCCTACTGTTTCACTTGCCTTTCGTAAGGGAGTAAGATCAGGTTTCTTGTACTGATCTATTGGGGTAGGCACAGTAACGATGTAGATGTTACAGTCTTTAATTTTTTCTGTTTGGTCAGTAAAAGATAAGCCAGTGGCCTGTTCAAACTCCTCAGGTTCTACTTCACCGGTACTATCTTTTCTTTCCTGTAAATCAAGAATTCTTTTACGGTTGATGTCAAAGCCTATTATCGAGTATTTTTTTCCGAATTCGACGGCCAGAGGCAGACCTACATAACCGAGGCCTACAATAGCGATTTTGATATTATCTTGATGAATTTTCACTAAATTCTATTTTTGATATTTGAAAAAATAATTTGAGCTATAATGATAGCAAAACCTACTGCAAAACCAGCAAACAAAGCTAAAATGATGATCAACTCACGATTAGGTTCACTTTTAGATAATGGTATTTGTATTGGCTCTAATACTTTAAAAACTGGAGTTTCTTCTTGAACCTTAATTCTGGCCTGTTCAAGTTGTTGTGCTATTCCCTGATATAATGTATAAGACAAATTATAATCTGTTTGGGCCTGCTCCAGAGCTATTCTTGCGCTTTCGGTAGCAATATTTAAGTTGCGGTCCCGTAAGTTTGCTAACCTTTTTTGTGCTTCATTATATCGGTTCTCTTTTTCTCTGTATTGTTTTTCTATAAAATCCAGGTCTTGCTGTACTTTCTCTGTTCTGTACTCAGTGATATATCTTGTTAGATACGCTACTGCCAATTCAGTAGTATTAGCGGCTACTAAAGGGTCCGGCATTATGGCGGAGACTGTTACCGTCCCATTCTCTTCAATTGTTGTAGTGATTCTCTTTCTTAATTGAGCCATTACCCTCATTTGCATGCCATTTAAGGTAATAGGTTTATACTCTTGTTTAAGCTTATCGTCAGCAATATCCTGTACTGAGCCTGTGCTATCTTTTACTATTGTTGTGCTTACACCCTTCTGCATATTTACTGAAGTAGGCCTTGTATCTTTTTTAAATAAATTAACTACTGCCATAGGTAAGTCAAGGAGCATAGCAGGCAATCCTATGGTGTACTTTCTCAGATTATCTGTTAACGGAGGTTCACTTACTTTAGTAAAATAATAATACAAGCTCATTGTAGTGTCTAAAGAAGGAAAATATTGCTCTTCTTCCATAACTTTCATATTGAAAGGGGTACTCTTAGTGATGTCAGGATATAGGTTAATATTAAGGCCAGTGCTGCTTCCTCCCAGGCTTATGCCAGCAAAACCTCCGATTTGTCGTAGAAGGTTAGATGACCCCCCCCCAGAACTAGCATCAGACTGGGGCATCAGGACAACATTGGTTTTATACTCTTCCGGGCTGACAATGGCAATGAAAATCCCAATAATCAAAGCGCCAATAATAGTATAGAGGAGTACTTTTTTTCGTCTCCAGATTTCTTTGAAGAGTACCCCCAAATCGATTTCATCCTCAGCAACATGATGCTCATGTTGAGAGGTAGTAGTATTGCTGTTAGAGGATTTTAATTCAGGCTCCTTTTCTTTGTATTTTTCTTGGGTTTCCAACACTTATGTGTTTAAGTATTTAATAGCTTTATCGATTAGCTACATTAATTACGGTAACTATCGTAAGGGCAATACTAGCAAGAGTTGAGCCAATGCCTACCCATGCTTGGGTGGAAAGTCCGCCCTGTTTCTGAGGTACAATAATTTCGGCCCCCGGCTTTACATCAGGATAATCCTTAAAAAACAAAAAGCTCCCTGTTTTGTCTACCGAGCCATTGGCATAAATAATATATGCCCTTTTTTTGTCAGCTTGCTTGGTAAATCCACCTGCTTCAGATATATAATGTTTAAAGCCTTTAGCGCGGTCGTATCTAGTAGAAGAGGGATATAATAATTGCCCATTCATCTGCACGGTCTGTAATTCTTTGGGTACTTCTAAGGTATCTCCCGGCAGTAGAATTAAATCGTATTTGGATTTGGGGGACGCTAATATTTTTTGAAGCTCTATGCCGATGGCATTGGTTTCGGATATTTCTACTTGGGCTGCTGCCAAAGTCTCTAATAATGCCGGGTCCATTCGCTGCAAATTGACTCTTTGCATACGTTGCTTAGTATTGTTATTATTTACTGTTGTATTATTAGTGTTATCTTCCCGTAGTTGTGTTAATTGTAAAGAATCTATAACTTCTTGCTTTTTCTTATTTAATTCCACATAATATTCAGGGTTTAACCTGATCAAACGGGCCCCTTCAAGATAAGTAAAACTGGTCAAGCCACCTGCCCTGCCGATAAGTTCAGAAATGCGTTCATTCTTGTTTGTAATGATATATTCTCCCGGATACATCACTTCGCCCGTAACTACTACTTCCTGTTGTATCTCATAATCAGGTGATTTTCTGACAAACACCCGATCAAAGGGCATAAGTTCAAAGGTGGCATTTTCAGGGTTAAGACCTAAGTTTTTATCTACATTAAAGCGATAAATATTGGCCATCTGAATATTTTCAAACAAAGAATCTGATGCTGCTCCGACCACTGTACCGTTTGTTATTCTACGGGCTACTTCGATCCTGGCCTGGGAAGCAGATTCCTTAAATCCTCCGGCCATAGCAATCACATCTTCCAGGGTCATGCCCCGCATATAACTAAACTCGCCGGGAGCTTGTATTTCACCTTTGATCTTTACGTTGAATTCTTCCTCCAAATCAAATATGGAGAATACTTTTACCACATCTTCTCTTTGTAGTTTTACAGATGGCTCCCTTTCAGTAAGCACATTGCGTAGGTTCACGGAGAGCACCTCCGTACTTAGGTCTTCCCCTTTGCGGTACACAAGGGCGCGGGTCGTAAAAGCGTCTTCCCTAAGCCCTTCAGCTTTATCAACCAACTCACTTAGGGTCATCCCCTCTTTTAGTTCATACGTCCCGGTACGAAACACTGCTCCCAGGATTTCCACACGGTTTTCAAAGCGGTCTAGTATAGAATCTACTTTCACCAGGTCACCATTGTTTGGCATAAAATCATTCAATGCATCACCGCTGAGGTCTTCTATTCTCTTGGCGCGATTGGTCTTACGTATCACCTTAAAGCGATGGGTATAAGCTTTGGCGCTAAAACCGCCGCTGAAGCGGATGGCCTCGGCCATAGGTTCTCCTTCTTTCATCTCATAATAACCAGGCCGCTTGATTTCCCCCTGCAATTCTACCCGTGTAGTATAAGGGACTACCCTGATAATATCCTGGTCCTGAAGCAGAATTGTATTCGTATTTTCCCCTCTAACTAGATAATCATATACATCCAAGGTGCCTATCACCTGATTATTTCTGACAATCTCAATATCCCTAAAAGAGCCAATGAAAGTAGGCCCTCCCGAAAGATAAAGCGCGTTGAAAGCATTAGACAGAGAAGGTAGTGTATAAGTGCCGGGTTTTCGGACTTCCCCTACAATCGTTACTTTGATGCTTCTTACCCTACCCAAAGAAACTTCAGCAAATGTATTGGGCCCTCTTTCGCCAAATGAACGTAAGCCTGAATAGATTTCTGAAAGCCGGTTGATAATCCGCGCCGAAGCTGTCTCTATAGCTAATCCATTTACATAGATTGGTCCCAGGTTGTCTATCGTTACCGTACCTTCCCTACTTACCTCTAATAAGTAACTTTGCTGAGAAGCCCCCCAGATATTGACCATCAGTTCATCACCAGTACCTAACTGGTAATTTTTGGGAGTAGCAATATTTAGACTGGGCTCAAAAGAAATATTCTGGTTGTTAAAAAGCTCCATCCCAAAGACTTTCTTTTCTTCTTTGGTAAGTAGACTCATTGAACTATCAGTGCTTCGTTTATCAGAAGACATGCTTAGGCTATCTTGGGAATTTTGGCCGGTCATGTTGCTTTTTTGCCTGGATTGAGAATCACTCTGCAACTTTACTGAGCGTAACCTGCTCATAAGCTTGTCCACTTCGGCACGGGGCATCCGACGAATGAGAGCAGTAGTTTCAATTTGTTGGTCAGAAAGGTTTCGTTCTTCAGCGGCATTGATGAGCTGCTTGATCTGTGCGTCTGACAATTGATCAACTTGTACTCTGCTTAAGTCTTGTTCCAGTAAATTACTTTGCGCAAATACTGAGTGAAAGGTGGGTAGTATGCAAATGATAACCCCCAAAATAATTCTTTTTAATGACATACCCTGTATAATAAACTAAGAATGGCGCTTTTGGTATGGCGCAAAGCTATGAATATTGCCTATATCTAACAAGCAACATTTTTATCCACTTACTGAACACTAACGATAGTCCACATAAGCTATATTGTATGGCTAACCAACTATTCAAATAATAATACGAATCCGCCAATCTTCACAAATCCTTACACTTCTACCACTTTTTACTCAGCATGTATAAAGCATATTGCTTGAAATATATCAGGATTATGTGGCACATTAAAGCAGCGCTTTTGAATTATGTTGAGATTAATTTCACTAATTACAGATAGCCTCCGGGCCTTTTCATGAAAAATTATCTTACATGCCAAAGTGGTAATAGTTAAGCATTCTTTGTTACTTTGACACTATGAATTCAAGTGACAAAAAACTCTTTTTGCTGGACGCCATGGCACTTATCTACCGGGCGCATTTTGCCTTCAGTAAAAATCCCCGGATCAATTCCAAAGGACTTAATACCAGTGCCGCTTTTGGTTTTACCAACGCCCTTCTTGAAGTGCTTACCAAAGAAAAACCTACGCATATTGCCGTGGCTTTTGATACCAGCGCACCTACCTTTCGGCATATACAGTACGAAGCCTATAAAGCCAACCGGCAGGAACAACCAGAAGATATCAGGGTAGCTATTCCTATTGTGAAAGATATCGTGAGAGCCTTTGACATCCCGGTGCTGGAACTGGATGGTTTTGAGGCTGATGATATCATCGGTACGATTGCTAAACGGGCTTCCTGTGAAGAGTTTACGGTCTTCATGATGACCCCCGATAAAGATTATGCCCAACTCGTAGAGGATTGTGTTTATTTGTATAAACCTGCTTTTATGGGGAATGGCGTGGAAATATTGGGTATACCCGAGGTCTTGAAAAAGTTTGATATTGAAAGAGTAGAGCAGGTAACAGACATCTTAGGCTTGCAAGGTGACGCAGTGGACAACATTCCCGGTATTCCCGGCATCGGTGCCAAAACAGCTTCTAAACTATTAAAAGATTTCGGCTCAGTAGAAGGGGTTATTGCTAATGTAGATCAGCTTAAAGGCAAGCAAAAAGAAAAAGTTATTGAGTTTAGCCAACAGGGTTTGCTTTCTAAGGAACTGGCTACCATTAAAATAGATGTTCCGGTAGATTTTCACGCGGAGACTTTTTGCTACAATGGCCCCAACGAAGAAGCTTTGCGCAAGATATTTCAGGAGCTGGAGTTCCGCGGATTGACGCGCCGGGTGTTTGCTGACCCCAACGAGCAGGCAGGTACCACCAATGGGCAAACCAGTCTTTTTGATGAAGCTGCCCAAGACATAGCCGAGCAGCCCACAGATTTGCAAAGCATTGCCGAAGTAAAACACGACTATCAGTTGGTGGATACTGCCGATAAAAGAAAAGAACTAATCCAAGCATTAAAAAATCAGGAAGCCTTCTGCTTTGATACCGAAACCGATAGCCTGGATGTGCTGACCACAAACTTGGTAGGCTTAGCTTTCTCTTACCAAAAAGGTACGGCATTCTATGTGCCTTGCCCGGAAGACCAGCAGGAAACCCAAGCGATTGTGGATGAATTCAAACCTCTGCTGGAAGATGAAAAAAAGATGAAGATCGCCCAGAACCTGAAGTTTGATATGCTGGTGCTTAGGAAGTACACTGTGGAAATTCAGGGCCCCATCTTTGATACCATGATCGCCCACTATTTGCTTGATCCCGAAACCGGGCATGGCATGGATGTGATGTCAGAGAACTATCTTAAATACAAGCCAGTATCTATTGAAAGCCTGATCGGCAAAAAGGGTAAAAACCAGGGTAATATGCGGGATATCCCTCTGGAAGAGGTAACAGAATATGCCGGGGAGGACGCCGATATTACCTTGCAGTTAAAGGAAACTTTTG
>JBBSOG010000017.1:0-25699 GCA_038259985.1 Cytophagales bacterium | reverse complement strand
TAACAAAAAATAAAATTCCGCATAAAGTATGAAATGCAGGTGAGATAAGCATCTGAAAATGGAAGGGGATAACTGAGGAACACTTATTGAACTATTGATAACAAATAGTTAATTTTTTTCAACTAAAATTTTTTAAGCTATGTCAACGATGAGAAATGAAAGTAATCATCTAATTTTATCTGCAACTTCTATAGTGGGCACTAATGTGAAAACCCCCTCCGATGAGAAGGTAGGTAAAATAGAAGACTTGATGTTAGATACTGAGAATGGCGAGATTGTGTATGTAGTCCTTGCCGTTGATTCAGGATTTTTGGGAATGGGTAGCAAATATTTTGCGCTGCCTTGGCAATCTTTCCAGCTAGATACTGTGGAAGAGGTAGCGATTGTAAAGGGTGTTAACAAAGAGAAACTAAAAGATTCTCCCGGTTTTGATAAAGATAATTGGCCAACCCACCCTCAGAGTGATTTTATTGATTCTGTATATACCCATTACGGATATGAGCCTTACTCTTCCAGAAGAAGAAATACGGTAATCTAGTGGAGTGAAGGAAAGTCATATTATATAGGAAGGCAACTTTAAAGTTGCCTTTTTTTATGCAAAAACTACAAGCTTACATCAAAGTAGCAGAAATGAGTACGGGAAATGCAAAATTGGAACTCAGACTCAATGAAGTTGCTGAGAGTTTATAATTTCTGAGATATAATTGCTTTTTAGAGGCTTGTAAAAATAGCCTTTCACTACTTCATATTCTTTAGAGCGAAGCTTATCTTTCGTATCCAAAGAAGAGGTGAGTATATATACACTGGCGCTATTATCGGGTAGATTCTTATACACCTCCAAAAAATCCCACCCATTCATTTCAGGCATGTTGAGATCAAGGAGAATGATGTCAAACTCATTTTTTTCAACCGATTGCAAATAACTAAGCGCCTGAACAGCATTGGTAAACTCGGTAAACTTTAATGTGCTAATCTGTTTAGAAATAAGCTTACGGCTTATCAATAAATCAAGCTCATTATCATCAATCATAAGTACTTTCATAGTGTATAAAATAGGGAGAAATACCGTACCAACACAAACAAACATGTGCTTATTTCTATTTCAAATCTACTGCCGCATTGATAAATGATGTAAGGTTTTTATAATAATACTACCTTTCAAGCATTTTATCCAGTAATAATTATAAATAAACAATGAACAAATAATAAAAATATCTTAATGCTTCGCTGAGAGAAAACGGAAAAAACATGCTTTTCAACATCATAGTTTTGGCAAATTGCTCCCAGTATTTGATAGCATCAGGCTTCCTCAAACAACTCGGCTAACTTATTGGCCAGTTCTTGCCCTCTCAGGTTCTTGGCCATGATATTCCCTTCCCTGTCAATGAGCAGGGTAGCAGGGATTGCATTGATATTATAAAGTGCTGCTGCCTGAGAGTCAAAATATTTCAGATCGGATACATGTATCCAGCTAAGCTGATCTTCCTTGATGGCTTCCACCCAGGCATCTTTAGTGCGGTCCAGGGAAACCCCGTAAATTTCAAAGCCTTTGTCTTTATATTGATCATAGAGGCGAACTACATTGGGGTTTTCCATGCGACATGGCTTACACCAAGCTGCCCAGAAGTCTATCATCACATATTTGCCTTGCAATGAAGACAATTTTACGGTGTCACCTTGAGGGGTGGGTAGGGCAATATCAGGGGCGGGCATGCCAATAGATAGTTTACGCAGATCTTCTACTTGCACTACAAACTGCTGCGTATAACGTGAATCAGGAAGGTTTTCCTTAAATCTTTCTGCCAAGTCACTCAGGTAAGCAAATTCTTTTTCCGCATCCAGAAAGTTAACGGCATAGAAAGCAGCAATAGAATTGCCCATATCGCTAATGGCGCTTTTAAGCTTTTTAGTGTTATCAGTTTCCAATGCCTGGTAGCGGGCTTCTACCGATTTCATTGCATCTTCATCTTCATCGGCGCGGGCCTTCATAAAGTCCGCATTCAGTCCATTAACATCTTGCTGAAAATCACGCATGATATCACTGACTTTGTAAAAATAATCTGTATCGGTAGAGCCTTTTACTTCCATAAAACCATCAGGACGGTTCCCATCAGCCACGATATTCACATCCTCCTGGTCAAGGATCAGGTTCACATATTGTTTGTCGTAGAGGTTCAAGCGATAAAATCCGGGCTTGGCGCTATCCAAACTATAGCGGAAGGTGCTATCACTGGAAACCATCAAAGTATCCACGACATCAATATTATTTTCTCCAATCTGCTCCAGGACTACATAACCATCGGAAGGATAGTTGATGCTGCCTTCTATCTGTACAACGCCCTTCTTTTCAGTAGGTGATTGTTCACTGGATTTGCCTGGCGAGCAAGCTGTCAAAATACAGCAGCCCAGTATCGTGATGAAACAATTTTCCGTAACATTCATAGGTTGGTATGCTAAGAAGTAAGTTTTAATCTAATTCTTTTCTTAATATTTCATTGGCTACTTTAGGATTAGCTTTCCCCCCGCTTCTTTTCATCACTTCTCCCATAAACATGCCTAATAAACCTTTTTTTCCTTTTTTGTATTGATCTACCTTTTGAGGAAAAGCTGCCAGCACTTCCTCAATAAGCGGTTGTATGCTTTCCGAACCACTCTCATGCAGCAAGTTCATTTCGCTGGCTATCAGCAGGGGAGATGTGTCAGGGTTTTCTAGCATGCGAGAGAAAATTTTCTGGGAAGCCATTGCGAAACTCACCTTATCTTCGGCTACCAAAGCAATCAATTCCGCCAAACGGTCCGGTTGTACAGGCATCTTCTCTATACTGTGTGAGCTATCGTTCAAATAAGACTTAACCGGTCCCATCATCCAGTTAGAAGCTGCTTTGTAATAAGTTGTATGGCAGCAAACATCTTCAAAATATCGAGCAATCGCTTTAGTTTCCGTCAGCACTTCCGCATCATAAGTAGGTAATCCATAGCTGTCAACGAATTTGTGCCACAGTTCGTGTGGCAGGGCGGGCATGCTATCCTGTATCTGGGCGAGCCATGTCTCGGAGACAACTACCGGGCTAAGGTCTGGCTCAGGGAAGTAACGGTAGTCATTCAGCGCTTCTTTGGTACGCATGCTGTAGGTTTTGCCGTTTTCAGCATTGAAAAGCCTGGTTTCTGAGACGATTTCCCTGGCTTCTTCTAGCAATAGCATTTGCCTTTTTGCCTCATGGTCAATGGCACGCTGCACATTGCGGATGGAATTCATATTCTTCACTTCCACTTTCTTGCCGTATTCACTGGCTCCTTTCAGCATGATAGATACATTGGCATCACATCGCATGGAGCCTTCTTCCATATTGCCGTCACAAATATCCAGATAACGCACCATTTTGCGGATTTCGGTAAGCATAGCAGCTGCTTCTTCAGAACTTCGGATATCCGGATCAGTGACGATCTCTATCAGCGGTACGCCTGCCCGGTTGAAATCTACCAGCGTTTCCGTTTCATTTTCCAGGTGCATAGATTTTCCGGCATCTTCCTCCAGGTGGATATGGTGTAGCTGAATCCTTTTTTCTTCTTTATCAGGAATCCGGATATACACGCCCCCTCCCACACAGATAGGCGTTTTGTCCTGCATGATCTGATAGCCTTTGGGCAGATCGGGGTAGAAATAATTCTTACGGTCAAAAATATTATAGCGGGTAATTTCGCTGCCACAGGCCAGGCCCATACGAATGGCAAACTCTATCACTTGTTTATTCAGGCGGGGCAGTATTCCCGGATGGGCAAGGGTAATGGCACTGATGTTTGTGTTAGGAGATGCCCCATACAGGTTAGCATCAGAAGAAAATATTTTGCTCTTGGTAAGCAGTTGCGCGTGTACTTCCAATCCTACGACAACGGTATATTTTTCTCTCGTACTTTTATCCAACATGATTGGCTTAGGTAACTTTTTATGCAAACTTACATTTTTTTCTATCAGTTTTGCAATGAAATGGGCGCTCCTTTGATAGAAAGCCGTTGAGGAAACTGACTGAATGGCTGAAAGCTACGGATACTGAAGCACGTAGTTTGTCACTGCACTCAGAAACCAAGGCATACAATTTTGTTATTGTTGACCGATTTAAGATCCTCCTGATACTTGGTGTTCTAGTAAATCCAAAAATTCGCTTTCCGTAATGAGGTTTACGCCTTCATTGCCGGAGGAAAAATGCCTGGCCTTTTGTACCTTATTATTGTTTACCCCTGCTGAGATGTTTAGAAAAACCTTTTCACTCAGCACCAGGTAGTGAGTTTGCTCATTAACAAAATTGGTGGCATGACCTCCTGCCTCAATGACCGACTTCTGCGCTTCAGCCCGGCTCATACTTTTCAGCGAACCGGTAAAAACCACTGACTTTCCATAAAGAGGATGTGCCTTACTGACCCTGGACAAATCAAGCGTCATATTTTGTAGGCTGGGTTTCTTTTTTTTGGTGGGGCGGATACGCCCCGATGGTATATAGCCGTGAGGATAAAGCTTGCCAACGCGAATACCAAAAGCAGTTTCAATATCCTCAAAATGCGTGAGCTGATGTTCATCCATCGCCCGGAGCAAAATATGGGCACAAGCTTCGGCATCTGATCCGGCAGCATGATGATTTAACGAAATACCGAACCTTTCGGAGAGGGAACCCAGGCCATAAGAAGGAAAACCACGCCATGCCCGACGTGCCACCTGTAAGCTACAGGCATAACTGAGTTGAGGAAAAGGAATGTCATACTGGCCCAGCACATGCCGCAATACACTCAGGTCAAAACTAGCATTATGGGCCACAATATAAGCATCTTCAAAATAATGCTTTACCTGCTGCCAGATTTCGTCAAACTCAGGTTCACTAGCTACTTTTTGGGCATCAATACCGTGAATCCTGGTATTCATGCTATTGAACCAGTTGTCACGGGGCCTTACCAGCCAGGATTTTTGTTCCTTTAGCATTCCATCCTGCACGATAGCGATGCCAATCTCACATACACTTTCTCTTTGGTGATTGGCGGTTTCAAAATCAAGGGCCACAAAATTCATGAGCGGTTGATGTAAGTTAATGGGCAACGATTATAATAAACTTTTCTATATTTATGCAAAACTAACCCTAATCCTATGCTAAAAATTCAACAGTTCGTGGTCTTGTTTACTTTTTGTTTAATGTTTTCTTGCCAACCTAATCAGCAGCAGGAAATCAAAGAGGCCAACCTTGCCCAGGCAGGAAATATTGAGCAAAAGCTGAAAGATATGGGCGTTGAATTATACGATCTGCCTGCGCCGGAGGCCAACTTTGTAAGGGCGGTAAGGACAGGCAATCTGGTCTTCCTGGCCGGACACGGTCCCGTCACGCCTGAAGGCAATTATATCACCGGCAAATTGGGAAAAGACCTGAGTATTGAAGAAGGTCAGCAAGCGGCCCGTTACACTGGCATTACCCTGCTCTCCGCCCTGAAAGCTGAGATCGGCGACCTGGATAAAGTGAGCCGTATCGTCAAGGTGCATGGCATGGTCAATGGTACTACTGATTTCATAGAGCAGCCCCAAGTCATGAATGGCTTTTCCGACTTTATCGTAGAAGTATTTGGCGAAAAAGGCAAACATGCCCGCGCCGCGGTAGGCATGGGCTCATTGCCCAATAATATCGCCGTAGAAATAGAAATGATCGTGGAGGTAGAAGAGTAATCCAGTTCAAGAGTTCACAGCTTCTAAACTCCTTAACTTTGAACTCTTGAACTCTTGAACTCTTGAACTCTTGAACTCTTGAACTCAAAACTCATAAACTTCATACATACACCAGCTTATCTTTTTTTAGTTGGGTTTCTCCATCCCAGCGGTAAGCAGTGATAAGGGGCTTATCTTCCGGGCTGAAATCCAGACAAGTATAGTTGTGGGCAAGTACTCGGGGATTTTCCGGCAGGTTGTAATGTCCGAAGAAAAGTGGTGGTGCATGTTCAGGATATTGATATGCCTCATTATCAACGGTTTGAAAACTTATCCTGGGGTTATTCAAAGAAAGATCAGGTCTTATGGCTAGTTCATTGTAGCAGACTGACTTGCCTATCTTCCACCATTTGGCTTTGAAGGCTTCCTCTCTCAATGAATCAGGCAGTTCCAGTTTTATCCCTACCAATAGTTCTTCCACTGCCTGCCTAATGTGGCTGCCAGGTACCATGGCATGTAATAATGAATCATCCAACTGGCAGGAAGGATGTTGTTGCTGCATATAATTGATACTTGGCTGATGCCAGAAGCCATGCACTATCCTTAGCCCATCCAATTCCAGAAAGAGTGGCAACGTTTTCATCCACTCCATATACTCCTTCAGTAAAGCCTCTTCCTGATCAAAAGCCAGGAAAGTAGGGGCAAGCTGCGCTTTGTTTTTTGCTGTATGCGGCCTTATGTATTGACCTTGCGCGTTTTTTTGAAAGAAGCCCAGTAGGTTTAGCTCATGGTTACCAGCAACAGCATAGGCAGTTCCAGCCTCTACCATAGGCATCACTGTTTGGAGTACTACTTTAGTATCCGGACCTTTGTTGATGAAGTCCCCCAAAAAGACTGCTTTCCGTTCAGGATGCTGATAAATGCCCTGGTTTAGGCCATATCCAAGGCGGTTTAAAAGGGCGTTCAGACGTTCCGCCTCTCCATGAATGTCTCCGATGATGTCGTACAATATTTTTTAGTGTAAATACTTTCCGGGAAGCATCATTGTTTTGCTACAAATGAACAGTATGGGATTTTTGTCCAGATTCCAAATCTGATCTAAACTTTCAAAGCACAGCATTTTTGAATATAGGTATCATGAGTAAGTCTTTTAAAAATTACATCCTTGTAATTTGCCCTCAAACTAAAGGGTAAGCTATAAAAGGATCAGGTAAATTTGGTCTGATACACATAATCACCGCTATTTTGAGATCATGAAAACATTAGCCCAAGACATCAGCAAAATCCGTCAATTAGAAGTTGCCTTGGAAACAAGCCAAAAAGAGTTTGATGGAAAGCTGCTCCAGATGGAAGACGAACTGAAAGAACTACATGAGTTTGCCGGAATGGGTTGGTGGACGGTCAATTTCCAGACTGGAAAAATGAACTGGTCAGAAGAAGTGTATCGCCAGTATGATTGGCCAATAACCGAAGCCTTGCCGGGCATTGAAGATTATTTTCAGTGGGTACACCCTGATCACCAGGAATTTGTAAGATTGTCTTTTGAGAAAGCCTATCGTAGTAAAAAAATTACTTTTGAGAAGGTTATTCTCACCAGAAATGAGAAGGTGCGCTATCTAAAAACCTCCGTAAAGCCACTTTTAGATGAGCAAGGGAATAAAATAGGTTTATACGGCACTACCCTGGATGTCACCGAAAGTAGGGAGGCTGAAGAAGCGTTACGGCGCGAAAAGGAAAAATATAAGGTCATTACCGAAAACGTACAAGACCTAATCTGCATGCACCTACTGGATGCTACCTTCACTTACTTATCCCCGTCTGTCAAAAACATTTTGGGCTATACCGAAGAAGAGTTGATAGGTAGCAATCCTTATCTGTTTTTTCATGCGGAGGATATTCCAATCATTGAAAAAGCGCATAATGAACTTACGATAACGAAGAGAGAGAATAACTGGATGGAGTACCGTATGCGAAGAAAAGACGGCCGGTATATCTGGTTACAAACCAACCTGAACCCTGTAATTGCAAATGATCAGGTAGTAGCTATTCAAACCGTTTCCAGGGACATTACAGCCCAACGTCTGGCGCAGGACAAACTCATGGCCAGCGAGCGAAACTACCGGCGTTTGGCAGGAAACATTCCTGATACTGATATTTTTCTTTTTGATAATGATATGCGTTTTATTGTGGCGGATGGTGCCACCATGAACAAATTGGGTCAAACCCCTGGCCTTTACGAAGGAAAAAACCTGGAAGAAGCACTGAATGGAAAAACCAAAGTCTACTTCAAGCCAATATTTGAAGCGACCCTCAAAGGGGAATTTGTACATTCTGATGTAATGGCTGAGGGCACATACTTCAACCATCGTACAGTACCGCTACGGAATGAGCAAGGAAATATTGAAGGGGGCTTATTAGTATGTCAGGATATTAGTATCCGAAAGGAAGCTGAGATAGCCCTTGTTAAATTGAAAGATGAACTGGAAGAAGCCCATGAACTCGCTCGCATCGGAAGTTGGGAACTGAATATTCAATCCGGTGAGCTTAGTTTATCTTCTCAATTCAGAACACTGTTAGGCTTGCCTGAGAATTTCAAGCTAAGTATTTATAAAGGGTTACGCTTTTTTGCCCAGCCTTCCCGGGAGATTTTTATTAAAGCGATCCACAAAATGATAAAAACAGGTAGTGGATTTGATCTCGAGCTGGAAATGTATACCGGTATCCACGAGCGTATGTGGGTCAGGACATTTGGTAAAGTGTTAGTAGAAAACCAACAAGCTAATAAAGTAAAGGGCATCTTTCAGGATATTACCAAGACAAAAAAAGCAGAACTCAATCTCAAACATTTCCAGCAAGGGCTGAAGACTTTGAACATGATTGCTTCTCACAGCAAACTTGGCTTTGAAGAGCAAATCAATAAAGCACTTTATGAAGTAGCCAGTTATTTGGGGATGCCCATTGGGATGGTCAGTATGGTCAATGACGGAACTTGTCATATAAAGCATTTTGTAAGCACAAGCCCTAATGCTCCGGATTTATCTAATCAGCAAGTACCGTTAGATGATAGTTACTGTAAACTGGCCTACCAACGTGAGGACGTGGTAGCTGTGGCCCATGTTGGTGCCACTGAGCTTGTAAAACTGCCTGGTTATAAGCAATTTGGAATGGAGAGTTTCATCGGGGGGCCGGTGAGGGTAGATGGATGTATCTGTGGTGTAGTTAACTTCTTGGACTCAAAAACACGCCTCAGCTCTTTTACTGAAGAAGAAAAAGAATTCGTCAGGCTCTTCGCACGTTGGCTAGGCTCAGTAATAGAACGGCACCATCAGGAGCAAGAACTAATCAAAGCAAAAAAACAAGCTGAGCATGCCTCTATGGCCAAGGCCCAGTTTCTTTCTACGATGAGCCACGAGATACGTACCCCGCTCAACGCTGTTATTGGCATTTCTCATTTGCTACTTCAGGATGATCCTAAGCCGGAACAGGTAGAAAACCTGCACGCTCTACGTTTTTCTGGCGAAAATCTACTGGCGTTAATCAATGATATCCTTGACTTCAGCAAGATAGAAGCAGGCAAGATAGAGTTTGAAGACGCTGATTTCAATATGGAACAGCTCTTGACCGGCCTTCGGAGGTCTATGTCTTTCAAAGCAGAAGAAAAAGGGCTAACACTGCATATAAGCCAGGATAATGCTATCCCCAATACTTTGGTGGGGGACCCCAACCGCTTGTCGCAGGTTATGAACAACTTGGTGAGCAATGCGATCAAATTCACCCATGAGGGCAGCGTGTATGTACGGATAAAAGTAGCCTCGCAGGATGAAGAAAAAGTGAACCTATCTTTTGAAGTGGAGGATAGCGGAATAGGAATCGCCGAAGACAAGCAAGTACATATATTTGACAGCTTCTCCCAGGCCAGTTCAGATACCAGCCGGCAATACGGTGGTACCGGATTAGGACTAGCCATTACCAAAAGATTATTGGAATTACAGGGCAGTCAGATCAATTTGAAGAGTAAAGTAGGGGAAGGCGCATTGTTTTATTTTACCTTATCTTTTAAGGTGGGTACGCATTCCGTAGAAGACAAATCCGTGTTTTTGCAGGGGAAAGAAAGTTATAAAAGCCTGGAGGGCTATAAAGTATTATTGGTAGAAGATAATGCCATGAATGTGATTGTAGCCCGGCAGTTCCTTAACCGATGGAAGCTCGCTTTTGATCATGCAGAGAATGGGGAAGAAGCCATACGGCGTGTGTTGAGTGAAGAAAAGTATGACCTGATACTCATGGATTTGCAGATGCCGGTGATGGATGGCTATGAGGCAACTTTAGAAATCAGAAAAACCCATCCTTACTTGCCTATTGTTGCCCTAACTGCCTCGGCTATGCTGGAAATACAGGAACGGGTATATAAAGTAGGGATGAATGATTTTGTCACCAAACCCTTCAATCCTGCAGAACTCTACCAAAAGATCGTCAAGCATATGCAAAGATCCAGGGTAAAAGTCTAGGCACGTGCTAAATTTTGATGATAATGCCAAATTTAAGATTGAAACCACCTACAGTTTTTCCTACTATCTAAAGCGTATTTTCATACAAACGCTTGGCCCGGAAGCGGTAGCGTTTGTCATTATAAGTGCGGGCTAGCTTATACAATGTAGCACGGATGATCTTGAAGAAAAAATTATCCTTAAACGAAGAGCTTAATTCATATCCATAATTTTTCAGATAAGGGTAAGCAATAAATTCATACAATAGGATTTGCTGCCCTTTCAAGCTCTTTCTGTACTTATTTTTGTTGTCCTTTAGTATTGGGCTGGCGATGTTTTTATGAATCCCATTCAATTCTTTATCAGTAAGCTGGTTTTGTTGGGCTTCCTTGAAAAAATCTTTGCACATGCTTTCTTCAAAGGGTATGTCAATGAAGCGGCATACACTTTTTACGGTCGCCTCAGGATTATCCACCAAGTCTTCGTACTTTATCTCTAAGATTGAATTTCTACCACGAAGTCCATTTATTCGCCTTAAACCATCCACCCAGTATAGGGCATTGGCCAGGGTGCTTTTGGGCCCAAACGTGGATTCTTTGCTCTCATGGACTTTCTTATACGACACACACACATCCCGTCCATCCCTGACCAAGTGAATGATTCGGGCACTGGGGAAAACCTCTAATATTTCGTCTACACTGGCAATGAGTACGGGGGCTTTGATGCCCCATCTTTTTTGGGTCTGCTTACTTTCTTTCAAAAAAGCATGATATATGATCTCGTTGATGTCAGTGAAGCTTTTCGGCTGGGCCTGTTTTAGCTCTTCCAATAAGTATTCAGGCTTCAGGTTCCATCCATTAGCAAAAGATTCTCGGAAAAACATCTTTATGAGTTGTACATAATCTTTCTCTGTAAACTGATTTTTTTTGCCAAAATAAGGATATGCCCTGGCTATAAAATCACTCTCGTGAGGAATATGCAGTTGAGTGCTTAAGTTCAACATACTTCTCAGAAGTGTGGTGCCAGATCTTCCCGAACTGACTATAAAAACAGGTAAAGGATTTTTTTTGATATAGACAGATATTTTTTCTTCCGATGCTACCATATGTTTATTAAACACTATATAGAAACTAAAAGGCTAAATTTAACGCTTGCTCTAGGCAGTTAAAACAATGTATTTTATATTCAAACAGCAATAAATAATTTTTTTTATTCTTGTCTTCAATTCGCTGTCATTGAGCACAAGTTTTCCCTGGTTTTTTATCAATTAAGTATATTGGTTAAAATAGGCCGCCTCTCAATGCTATACCAAATTAAACAAATCCTCATTTTATTAAAAATCATCAGTACCAAACTATGTGTGACGCTTTTGTCGTAGGTAGCATTATCAGTAGCTGGTACTGTAGATTGCTTTTATTCAGGAGATACCCTCTCGTTTAAGAGGCAATTAGCTTCAATTTTACTCAAGATTTTTTCATCATCTTTTCGTCCAGGGACAAATAAGAAAAATGCCCATCTCTATTGCTAATCCATTGATTTTGTGTAAATAAAGTAATAATTATTCACATAAACTTTAAATTTTCCACTTTTAAATAAATAAAGAATAAATAGATAATTTTTTAATACTAACTATTGACCCTACAACTAGAAAATGTTAGGACAAATAATTTTAGTAGAATCTTTTTCCATTATTCGTAAAAATATAACAAAAAGAAGAAATATTCATACGATCATGAAAAACAGCTTTATACATAAATTAATCACTTATTGATAAAATGTAATTTATCAATTTTCTGCCGCTAAAAAGATGGATATGAAGTCGCTCAAAGGTCATTTAGGATGTACTTTTTTGTGGATATCTGACAGCTTTAAACTGATATACAAACAGATACCAGTAAAATGCAAATAAAATATTAGTTAATATTTTTTTATATTTCATATTAAATTTGCATTATATGCATATTTTAACGAAAATTTTTTTAACTGCTTGTTAAATAATCTAATTTAGCTTAAAATTGCCCTGTGAAGCGTCATGTAAGTATTTTTTACTTTTTTCTACATTTAAGCTTCAACACTCTCAAGAAGGGTATTACAAATTTCTCAATAAGCTATTTAAGCACTAAAACATATTATGAAAGCATTTTACAAGCACTTTTTCACATTACTTTGCTGGGCAGCATTATGCTATCCCGTCCTGGCACAAACTACCAACTTTAGCGCTAAGGTTAATTTTCAGGATCAAAGCACCACTGCTCCGGTAGATTATGTGGCTGACTATGGGCAAGCTTATCAGGTTCACGCCAACGGGCTTGAATACGGCTGGCTTAGCCTCTCTGCACAAACCCCTATTGATCTCACTACGCCTGGAAACGGGGTGGGGCGAAACCGCAATGTTGCCAACATATCCCTCATTCAGAACACCCTGGTACATATGCAGGGGAATGATATTGGGAGTTGGACCGGTAACCGCGCCACCGAATCCTACTGGGAAATAGCCGTGCCCAACGGATTTTACCAAGTGAGTGTAAGCGTGGGGGACCCTCTGAAAGATACCAACCCCAGCAATGTATCGGTGCATCATATTAATGTAGAGGGTATGGCTGCCATCAATGATTTTGCAGTGAATAGCAACCTGCCATCAGGTGATCCTTCCCGCTTCAAATCAGCTACAGTAACCGTAGAAGTTAGCGATGGGCACCTTACTATAAGTCCGCAAAGTGCTTCTTCTCGGAATACCAAGATTAATTCGGTAGAAATATTGCCCACCATTGCTGGTGGCGAAAGAAGCCTGGAGTTTTCAGACGCTATGTTATCTGTACTGCTGCCTGAAGGGGGAGAAAGTGCTACTGCCAGTAATTTTATCCTGGCTACTAATTTTACGCCGGAGGCAGTGGACGTTAGCCTAAGTGCTTCGTCGGGTGGGGCTGTTTCTGACTGGATCAAGGTCAATGGACAGGTATTGGATGGCAATGTGATCCATAATACCGCAGAAGCGGAAATTGTATTTGAGTTTGACCCTACGGGGGTCAGTGAAGGAGTATATCAGGCCACCATCACTGCCGAGGCCCCTGATCAGACTACGGCCAGTTTTGAGGTTGAATTAACGGTTATCCCTCCTATTTCCCTGACGTTTCCTGTCCAAATCAATTTTCAAAATGCCCAAACCACCGCACCTAATGGCTGGGAAGCAGATTTTGGGGCGGCTTATGGTGTAAAGCCCAATGGCTACCAGTATGGTTGGGTAAGTACTGACGGAACAAAAAACCCGCTTAATTTGACAGGGAATGGGCGTAACCGCAATGTGGCTGGATCTAGCATCATCCAAAATACACTCATGCACATGCAGTATGATGATTTGGGGACAACGAGTGGTGGCGTTTCTTCCGAAGGCATGTGGGAGATACAAGTACCCAACGGAGACTATCAGGTAAGTATTTCCGCTGGGGATTTGTCTAAAGAAAATTTTAACGGAACGCTCCATAAAGTTAATGTTGAAGGAAAGAGCGTACTTTCTTATGTGGCAACCAAAGGCCAAAGCAACCTAAAGACAGGTATGGATATCATCAGAGTGGATGATGGTAAGCTCACATTTGACCCTAATGGAGGGGTTAATACTAAAATTATCTCAGTAATTATTGATGAATCCGCAAACAGTTCCCAGCCTCAAGTATTGGGGACCACTATTGCTGACGGGGCTATTGATGTAGAACTGTTGCCTACCATAAGCAGTCTTAACCTTTACTTACCTAACGCGGGAATTTCGTCAGCAACACTTACTAATTCCAATGTAAGGCTGTACGAAGTAATAGAAGATCCGGAGATACAGCAAGGGGAAGTATTGGTAAATGTATTGTCCAATATTGGTACTTCCGGTGGTTTTGATGTAATTAGTCTTACGCCAAATGCCCCTCTAATGCCCAATACACGCTACAAGTTTGAAGTTAGCGCAGCGGTGACAGATCAAATGAATGTGCCCTTTGTTCCTTTTTCATCTTATTTCACTACCGGCAGCGGCACCTCTACTTATAGCGGGCCAATAGAATTTGTAGGCCGTACCAGTGTGGCAGAAGGGGGCAATGGCTATACAACGCTTGCCATAGGCCCGGATGAGAAACTATACGGCATTACCTCAGATGGCTATCTCAAAAGATGGATGATTGACCGTTCCACTGGCCTGCTCAACAACGAAGAGCTGATCACTACCATTCGTGACGCGGAAGGAGGCAACCGTCTGGTAATAGGAATGGCTTTTGACCCCGATGCTACTGCCGAAGACCTTCAACTGTGGGTATCCCATACCAAATACGGTTTTGTAGATCAGCCGGATTTCCAGGGAAAAATCAGTAAGCTGGAAGGTAGCAACTTAGTAACTATCACGGATTATGTAATTCATCTTCCCCGGTCCAAAAAAGACCATGTGACCAATAGCGTAAAGTTTGGTCCTGACGGAGCACTTTATATCTTACAAGGTGCTAATTCCGCCATGGGCGCTTATGATAATGCCTGGCGTAGACATGAAAACCTGTTATCTTCCAGTGTACTAAGACTGGATGTAGATTTGATCAGTAGCCAAGGCATCAGCCTTCCGATTAGTGTTAAAACCGAAGAGGGCGGAACGTACAACCCTTATGCTATTGGCGCACCCCTTACTTTGTATGCTGATGGTGTACGCAATGCTTATGATCTGGTATGGCATAGCAATGGTCAGCTATATGTACCTACTAACGGATCGGCAGGTCTGGCAAACGCTCCCGGTTCTGATCCGACAAGTACTGACTATCAGGCACCTCAATACCAAACTTACTCGGGGCCACTAGTACCTTATCAGTCGGGCATTACTACTCAAAATGATTATTTGTTCCGGGTTGAGCAAGGTGGATATTATGGGCATCCTAATCCAAAAAGGGCGCAATATGTCTTGAATGGAGGTAATCCCGGAACGGCCACCAACTGGCCTGATGCCATAGTTCCGGAATATCCGATAGGTACCCAGGCAGACGCCGATTATAAAGGATATTCAGCTAATTTAGGGCATAACAAATCACCAAACGGGGTTATTGAATACCGTAGCGATGCTTTTAATGGGGCATTGGCAGGTAAACTTATCAATGTTTGGTACGTACCGGGCAAACTGGTAGTCATGGAGCCCGGAAGCGGCCCTAAACATGATATAGAAAATGTCGTTGATAATATTCCCAGTTTCACAGGGTTTAATAAACCACTGGATGTCATTGAAGATGTCGTCACTGGTAATTTGTATGTCTCGGAATATCAGGATATTCAAGGTGGACAAGGAAAGATCACCCTGTTAAAACCTTCAATCCCTCCGTCTAACGTAGAACCCATATCTGAAATCCAAATCAATTTCCAGGATGCAGCCAGTCCTACACCTAGCGGTTGGTTAAAAGATTTTGGTGAAGCTTATGGGTCGCGTAGCTTAGTATCGCAGGGCAGTGGCCAACTCAGCTATGGCTGGCTGGGCACAGACCGCAGCACTCCGCTTAACTTGAGTCAGCCTGGCAATGGCCGGGCTCGTACCAGCATAAGTAATCCTCTTCTGGCTACTTTCATCCATATGCAGGGTGATGATATCCCTGACTGGAGTAGTGGTACAGCGGAGGAAGGTGTGTGGGGCATTGCCCTGAATAATGGGTTTTATGAGCTAACTGTATCAGTAGGAGATGCAGATGAAACCAGTAGTACCCATCATATTAATGCTGAAGGGGTGAACATCATAGATCGTTTTAAACCTAGTGGACCGGTCGGGTCTGCAAATCGCTTCAAAACCGCTACCGCTGGCGTACAGGTTACCGATGGTAGACTTACCCTTGACGCTATGCAGGGAGGTTTCAATACCAAAATAAACTCAGTGAATATTGTTCCCTTGGATGCTTCGCTGGCACCCCCATCACTGGAGGTTAGTTTGAGCGGGGAGAACTTCCAGCAAACTTACCTGAATGAGGTAGAAATTTCTTTCTCCACCACCACCAATTCCCCAGCCGCTAGCCAGGTGAACTTGTCTTATATGCTGTACGATCAAGGTGGGAGTCTGCTTCAGTCAGGTAGCAGCAGTGATAGTTGGGTACTAGACCAGCCGGGAAATTATACCTTGGTCACACAAGCTACTGACAATGCCCCTACGCAAAATAAAGCGAAGGTGGTAAAACAATTTAGTATTGAAAGTGCTTCCGGTGCGTTGATCAGCCTGGAGAATATGACCAAAATCCCCAATACTAATATAGGTTTTCCAGCGGATAGCATTTATTCTTTCCACCGTATTTTGAACCCAGTGAACTCTAGTGGACAAACAATATTCTTACATAATAAGAATACCATGCGGATACGTAATCCGGGAGTAGCCCCTCTTCAGATTAATGCGCTCACCATCTCCGATCAGTCTGAGTTTGTGATTAATACGATTGGAGGTACTCCTGTCAATAATGTTACCTTCCCAATTTCAGTACCAGTAGGGGGAAGCTTGGATGTTGTGATGCAATTTGTGGAAAATAGCGGGTCACCGGGTCCGAGAGAGCAGCAATTAACCATTGCCTCCAATGCAGACAATGGATCTTCTTATCAGGTATTGCTATTGGGCAATTATATGGTTAACCCGGAAAGTGTTTACGAAGTGAATTCTATACAGATTTTCAAAGCACTCGGATTCAAGACTTCCATGAATGGTGAGCCTCGCCCAAGTTCGGCGCCTGCTACCGCACAGGATGTAGAAAATGGCGTTCATGGAGATTTGATTATATCTTCGGTATTTGAGCAGGCAGATCCTACCCAACCGGTAAGGGCATTCCAATTGGCAGCCTTCAAAGGACCAGGTAACGGTGTGACCAGGCTTATTAATGCAAATTCCAATACATTGATTACAGATCAGGCGGGTAACCAATTCAGTTATAATTACGGTACCCTCTGGCATCAGGGCTTATTTCCAAAAACAAACAATAATGCAAGCAACACAGTCATCGCCGGTGATTTCTCTAACAGGATCACCCAACCTTTCAGGCTACAGATAGACTTTTACCGAAGTAGCGGAGGTAACGCTGCTGGCCAGATGGTAGGAGAAGTGATGGGCATCAGAACGTATAAAGTAGTTAACTATAATGGAGAAGTAGTGCCTAACCATTATATCGTGATACAGGATTATGTAGGCAATGGCTGCGGACAAGGCAGCGCTAACTGTGACTGGAACGATAACATACAATATTTTATGAATATTAAACCAGTGAATGATCCCTTTGTCTCTTCAGCCCTTCAGGATATACTCGCATCTACGGGAGATGATGTTGTGTATATTACTTCTACTGCTTTTGATAATGGGTATCCCGGCAACAAATTCAAGTATACTGCCCAGTTATCAGACGGAAACCCACTGCCCACATGGTTATCCATTGATAAAAATACCGGTGAGATCAGAGGAAAAGTGCCTGCCCAAGTTTCCACTGCAATAGATATTAAGGTAACAGCTACGGATCTGAATGGGATTGAAGTAAGTGATCCCGAGCTTACTACTTTCAGAATGAGCTTTGAAGAAGGAGGACAGGGTGAAGATATTTGGATAGAAGCGGAATGTGGGGTGATAGGGGCGAACTGGAATATAGAATCCCTGGCAGATGCCTCCGAAGGGACTTATGTGACCATCAGGCCGGGGCTCAATAGTTATGGTGCTGCCCCTGCTTCCACCTCAGGTCACGTAAGCTATACCTTCACCGCGGCAGATGCAAGAACATATCAGGTATATGCGAGGGTAAGGGCAAGTAATTATTCTAACGATTCTTTCTGGGTAAGGATAGATGGAGGGCCATGGTCGCAATGGAACGTAGTACCTTTGGCAGGTAATGGATTTGCCTGGCGTCAGGTAAGTGTGCTATCCCCAAGTTTCACCGCAGGAAGTACCCACACGCTGGACATCGCTTATCGGGAAGATGGTGCTGACTTGGACAAACTCTATTTGACTACCAGCGGGACTGCTCCTACTGGCTTAGGTGAGATGGCTACCAATTGTAGTAATGGAAGTAATCAGGCGCCGATAGCAGTAGCAGGAGAGGATATTAATGTAGTGGATAGTGATAGCAATGGTAAGGAGACAGTATTGTTGGATGGCAGTGCTTCCAGCGATGAAGGTGGTATTGTAAACTATAGCTGGAGTAAAGGTGGGACCCAAATTAGCACAGGAGCTATACTCTCAGTAGAGGCATTGGTGGGAACTACTATTTACACACTGAGGGTAACCGATAATGAAGGGGCTACTGCCTCGGATGATATCACAGTGACGGTGAACGATGCAGGATTTGGCTTAAGCGATATATGGCTAGAAGCAGAATGCGGTGTGGTAGGTGCCAACTGGAATATAGAATCCCTGGCAGATGCCTCTGAGGGGACTTATGTGACCATCAGGCCGGGGCTCAATAGTTATGGTGCTGCCTCTGCTTCCACCACAGGTCACGTGAGCTATACCTTTACAGCAACCAAGATGGGTGTCTATCAAATATTTGCGCGCGTAAGGGCAAGTAACTACTCCAATGATTCTTTCTGGGTAAGGATAGACGGAGGGGCATGGTTGCAATGGAATGTTTCCCCTCTAGCAGGTAATGGCTTTGCCTGGCGCGAAGTAAATGTGTTATCCCCGGGCTTTATCGCAGGAAGTACCCATACGCTGGACATCGCTTATCGGGAAGATGGTGCTGACCTGGACAAACTCTACCTGACAGCTAATGGCATCGGGCCAGAGGGCTTGGGTGAGATGGCAACAAACTGTAGTGAGGCGCTGAGGATTGCAAAAAATGATAAAACCAGTCAAACAGCAGATTTGCCTACAGAATTTTCTGAGGATGAATGTGAAAACTGTAGTGATATTTTTGTATATCCTAATCCAACTGAGAATGGACAGGTATATATAGATCTATTGAATATGCAGTCTTACAAATCATTTGAGCTTAGGGTGATCAATACCCAGGGCCAGATATTGCAGCGTCATGCTGTAAACGATACAGAGCATATTAAGCAAATGCAAATAGACCTGGGCAATGCTGGTAGCGGAATATATCTGATCCAGATTATCACTAAAGACCAGGTGTACCAAAAACAAATAGTTAAGTTGTAAGGTATATTTTACCTAGATAAAAAAACCACTCCTCATGCCTAGGAGTGGTTTTTTTATTTGATACAATCAGTATGAGAATCTCCGGTACTTAAGTGATTTTCAGAGGCTGATTTTTTATTACTGAAACAATGAATGAAAGGACTTATTCATCTCAAAGAAGAAACAGGCGTGCCAAAAATTTAGTGGCACGTGTCACTACCGCTATTTGGAAACATTTTTTTATGCAAAGTTTATAAAATATCTTGGATTAAAAATATCAAAGTGAAACTGTGTCATTTTGAGTTTAATAACTAAGAATAAGGCACAACCCGCTCTTTTTCAATTTGATAAGCGCTTATCAATATAATAAGTAGATTTGTTTGATTGAAATGTGCTTATTTAAACAACCATAGAATAATTAGTAATCCGCTAAGGAATAAAAAGGTAAATTTATTTTTGGAAATAATTATTAAGCTAGTTTTTACTCGTTTCCTACATATCACCCATGAAGGGCTAGGTTGGAGTGCTTTTTGACTGTCAAGCAAAAATGACTGTTTCTATTAAGTAATTCTCCATAAAAACCTAGTTATGAACCCTTGTTTACAGTTGAAGAACTATGTATCCTTTAGTATTGTTTTCTTTTCCGCTTTATTTGTTTTAACAGCATCTGCCCAGCCAAGTGGCAAATACGGACCGGAAAGCAAAAATTATAGTGTGCCGAGTGGCGCCTATTTTGTATCACCCGATGGAAACGGTAGTGCTCCCTGTAGTGAGGGCAAGCCTTGTTCCCTTTCTACTGCTTTAGAAAAAGCCCCAGCGGGAGGTACTATTGTAATGAAATGGGGGACTTACCGTACCAGTAAGTACAGTACGACAACCATCCGCCGTCGCCTGACCATACAGCCCTATCCGGGGGCTACAGTAATCCTTAAGGGAAGTGAAGTAAAACAAGGTTGGATTGCTTCAGGTAATACCTGGAAAGGCAGTTGGTCATCACTTTCAGGAAAACCTAACAACGATAATGGAAGAGCGATTGATGAAAACCCGATGGCAGACCATCGCGATATGGTTTACATCAACGGACAATCCCAGTGGCAGGTGAACAGCAAGAGCGAAGTAGGGCCGGGCAAGTTCTATGTGGACTATTCCAGTAAGACTATATATATAGGCAGTAACCCATCGGGCAAGCAAGTAGAAATCAGTGCGCAATGGTGGGGGTTGAATAGCTATGGCGTTTCCGCCAGTGGAATCACTATTCGCGGTTTAAAACTGATGCACTACACCGATGCAGCCATTTTCATAGGTTCGCCCGGGGCGATTGTAGAGAACAACGAAATCGTGTGGAACGCTGCAGCGGGCATCAGGGTGCATCATGCTTCTGATGTAGAATTTAAGAACAACCTCGTTGCTTATAATGCCTGTCAGGGCGGGGGGTTTTCTAATGCACACGGACTTAAGTTGATTAACAATAATTTTTCTAATAACAACTATGAGAAGTTTAACAGGAATAGCTGGTCTGCTTCCGGAGTGAAGATACTAGATTCGGAAAGAGCGATAGTTGATAATAATCAGTTCAAAGACAATGACGCCAACGGAATATGGTTAGATGGAAAAAGCAATAAAACTAAAGTAGTTAATAACTTTGTAAAGAATAATAGCCGGAACGGGATTCATTGCGAGATATCCGACGATGTGATTATTGCCGGAAACGTTGTGCTGGAAAGTGGCAAAGACGAAAGGCTACAAGGTACTGGTATATCAGTAGCTAACTCTTCCGGGGTGAAAGTTTATAACAATACACTCTATAACAATGAAATTGCCCTGGATGTGGTTGAATTCAGCAGAAGCGATGATAATGATCCCAACGATCCGAAAATCACCCGGAACACAGTAATAAAGAACAATATCTTGTCAGGAGCTTTTTTTGATGGTTACCCTTCAGCTTTATACCACATGAAAAAGAAAGAATGTAGTGACAAAGCAATAGCCTCACAGGATAACAATGCTTATTATCGCTCAACACCGGGCGACCCTGGCTTGGCGGTTAGGTGGAAGGTCAATAAAAATAGCTGTGGGGATGAAGAGCGCCTGGAAACCATAGAGGAATTTAGAAACAAACTGGGCTACGAAAAGAATGGTTTTGGCATACAGGGTGGTAGTGACCCTTTCTTTGTAGATGCTGACAAAGATAACTATCGGCTAAAATCTAGCTCTCTGGCTATCAAATCCGGTGCACCATTACCATCTGACGTAGCACAGGCTATGGGCTGGGAAAGTGGTAAAGCAGTAGATATCGGAGCTTACCAGACCAATATTAGCCAATCACCTACCGCTGACACAGGAGATTTGCCCTGGAAGGAGACGTTTACTACGAGTGATAGGGCTGTCAGCGATAATGGCTTGAGTGATGGTAGTGCCTGGAGTTTAAGTAAGGGAAGTATGTCAGACAATGCTGCATTCAATGTAATGGATAAGCGATTACAGGCCAGAGGTACTGTGGGAGAAGGAAGCTGGCGCTCAGAAAGTATCAACATTGAAGGAAAGACAGTAAGTATGTCAATGATGCTCTATTCCCAAGGTTCTTTAGAAAATCAAATCAATGCGGACTATGCAAAGGTATACACCAAAGTGGATGGTGTCGAGAAACTCGTAAAAGAGCTCAAAGGAAATATTGGAAGTTCAGGAACTAAGGTGAGCGCCTCAAGTATCAAAGGGAAAAAACTGGAACTTATTGTAAAATTTAAAAACAGCGACTACACTGAGTATTACTTCTTGGATAATATCAATGTAGAAAGCTCATCTTCCACCCCCTCAGGAGGAATAGTGGAGGGGATTTCGTTAGTCAATGAAGATACCCAGCAAAAAATAAACGGCTATACGGATATTGCGCAGGGAGAAACCATTAACAAATCAGATTTGCCCTCTGTTAATCTTAATATCAATGCCAATGTATCCGGAAATGTAAAAAGCATTGTGTTTGACTACAATGGGGTTACGAACTATCATTTAGAGAATTCTGCCCCTTACGCATTACAGGGGAATGAAAGCAGCTACCGCAAATTGTCTTTAAAAACAGGCTCTAATACCATTACCATTAAAGCCTATAGCGAAGCTGGCGGTAAAGGCAACTTATTACATAAAAAAACCATTAGCTTTACAGTTAAAGATGACGGTGGAAGTGGTTCACCCAGTCCTTCGCCTAGCCCTTCAGGTGTTGTAATCGAAAGATTATCACTTGTGGTAGAAAGCACACAGAAAAAAGTAAGTGGCTATACGACGATATCAAACGGTGATGTGATCAACAAATCTGATCTTCCTTCTAAGGATCTTAATTTAAACGCAGAAGTTTCCGGAAATGCAGGAAGCATTGTTTTTGATTACAATGGAGTGACCAAATATCAGACTGAAAGTACGGCTCCTTATGCATTACAAGGCAATGACCACAATTACAGTTTATTATCCCTGAAAACAGGCTCTAACACTATCACTATCAAAGCCTACAGCGAGGCAAGCGGAAAAGGTAACCTTCTGCATAAGAAAACCATCAACTTTACCGTAACTAACGGAAGCGGTAGTAATAGTAGCTCAAGCAGTAGTAGGTTAGACAATACATTAAATGTACGTGTGTCCCCTAATCCATTTATCAGCGACATTAATATACAAGTAGAAGGTGCAGCCAACGATGAAGTAACGCTACAGGTTACAGACTATATCGGTAATCAAGTTTATAGCAAAGATCATGTGAACATCAAAGAGGCTGTAAACTTAAACTTATCAGGATTGCCCTCTAAAATATATATCTTAAGAATAATAGATGGTGTGGGGAATGTGCAAAATGTACGCTTGCAGAAGAACTAAAAACCACAAAAAAATAAAATTATGATCTATCAGCCAACTCAAAGAGTTGGCTTTTTTTATGGGATAAGTACAATATTTTAAAAGTTGTACTTACTACAGTCATATAATAAAAATACAATTTACTGCTTGGTTATGCTGAATATTTGATTTAATTCAAAGTACATGTAATTGTAATGTATCATCCTTCCAAACACATTTTTTTCATCTAAAGAAACAGTTAAAATGACTTAAAGAGGCTTAATCATAATATTTAGCTTATTGATATAGGAGTCTTAAAATTAGCATACATGACATATTTAAACTTTCACATTTCTTCCTACTTACCAAACATTACATCTCTGGTGTATACTTAAAAAATACAAATTAAGGGAGGATACATGGCTACTCATTTGATATAAGAAAAGTACAAAAAAAATGAGTGGTTATGAATAAAGACTTTACCTTAAAAAAATGGTCTCCTACCCTGAAAATATGGGTAAGTGCAGCCTTCTTCATGATCTTGAGTTATTGGACAACTCAGGTTAATGCCCAGCCGAGTGGCAAATATGGGCCGGAGAGCAAAAATTATAGTGTGCCGGGCGGCGCCTATTTTGTTTCACCCAACGGCACAGGAAAAGCTCCGTGTAGTGAGGGCAATCCCTGTTCCCTTCCTTTAGCTTT
Source organism: Cytophagales bacterium (assembly GCA_038259985.1). GTDB lineage: Bacteria > Bacteroidota > Bacteroidia > Cytophagales > Cyclobacteriaceae > Catalinimonas. Next base: position 1,929 of record JBBSOG010000017.1, on the reverse strand, counting down.
ACAAAATGCTCCCGAGGGAAGTACTATTGTGATGAAAGGAGGGACTTACCGTACCAGCAAGTACAGCACGACGACCATACGTCGTCGTCTGACCATACAACCCTATCCGGGGGTTACGGTAATCTTGAAAGGGAGTGAAGTGAAAAGAGACTGGGTCGCGTCCGGTAGTACCTGGAAAGGCAGTTGGTCATCGCTTGTTGGAAAGCCAGATAACGATGATGGACGTGCGGTAGGGATAGAAAACCCGATGGCAGACCACCGCGACATGGTTTATATCAACGGCCAATCCCAGTGGCAAGTGAGTAACAAGAGTGAGGTCGGACCTGGTAAGTTTTATGTAGATTACTCTAGTAAGACGATATATATAGGCAGCGACCCATCAGGCAAGCAAGTAGAAATCAGCGCCCAGTGGTGGGGGTTGAATAGCTACGGGGTTTCTGCCAGTGGTATCACCATCCGGGGATTAAAATTCATGCATTATACTGATGCGGGTATTTTTATTGGTTCTCCAGGTGCGATTGTAGAGAATAATGAAATCGTGTGGAACGCAGCAGCGGGTATCAGAGTACAAAATGCATCTGATGTGGTGCTGAAGAACAACCTTTTCGCTTACAACGCCTGTCAGGGTGGAGGTATAGCTTATGCTGACCGGATTATTATTACAGAAAATAGTTTCATCAAAAACAACAACGAGAAGTTTAACAGAAATAGTTGGTCTGCCTCCGGCATAAAAATTTTATGGACCAAAGATGCCGAAGTTCGGAACAATCGTTTTGAGGATAATGATGCCAATGGTATATGGCTGGACGCAAGAGCTAATAACGCGAAGATCGTTAATAACTTTGTGAAAAATAATAGCCGGAACGGGATTCATTGCGAAATATCCAATGATGCGATTATCGCTGGAAACGTGGTGCTGGAAAGTGGTAAAGATGAAATGTTGCAAGGTACCGGTATATCAGTGGCTAACTCTTCCGGAGTAAAGGTTTATAACAACACCTTATATAACAATGAAGTTGCCCTAGATGTAGTAGAATTCAGCAGGAATCAGGGTGATCCCAATGATCCGTACATTACCCGCAACACAATTGTGAAGAATAACATCCTTTCGGAAGCTTTTTTTGATGGTTACCCTTCAGCTTTGTACCACATGAAAAAGAAAGAATGTGATGACAAGGTAATCGCTGAACAGGACAACAATGCCTACTATCGTTCAAAAGCAGGAGATCCTGATTTGGCGGTTAGGTGGAAAGTTAACAGTAGTAATTGTGGTGATGAAGAACGTCTGGAAACCATACAGGAATTTAGAAACAAACTGGGTTACGAAAAGAACGGTTTTGGCATACAGGGCGGGAGTGATCCTTTCTTCGTAGATGCAGGTTTAGATAACTTCAGGTTAAAATCAACTTCACTGGCTATTAAGTCCGGTGCGCCTTTACCCTCGGATGTAGCGCAGGCTATGGGATGGGAGGGTGGCAAAGCAGTAGATATTGGAGCATACCAAAGCAATATTAGCCAGTCCCCCACCGCAAAAACGGGTAATTTACCCTGGAAAGAAACCTTTACGACCAGTGACAGGTCCACTGATGATAATGGCTTGAGTGATGGTAGTGCATGGAAATTGAATAGGGGAAGCATGTCTGATAATGCCGCCTTCAATGTTATGAGTGAGCGTTTGCAAGCCAGAGGTACTGTGGGAGAAGGAAGCTGGCATTCGGAAAAAATCAATATTACTGGGCAAAAAGCTAATATCTCGTTGATGCTTTATTCCCAGGGCGCATTAGAGGATAAATATAATCCTGATTATGTAAAGGTATACTATCGGGTAGATGGATTGGATTTTCTTTTGAAAGAAGCTATAGGAAATATTGGAAGTACGGGTATCAAAGTAAGTGCTTCTGATATCAGAGGAACGAGCCTGGAACTGAT
>JBBSOG010000016.1:0-26419 GCA_038259985.1 Cytophagales bacterium | reverse complement strand
CTCTTCCGATCTAGCGGGTCAGTGCTGCCGGGATCATGACCGTTATGGGCACGAAAGCGTTTGCCGGTGATGAGTTCCGGCTTACCATCTCCGGTCACATCCGCCCATTCCATCGTATGGAACTGTGCATTAAAGGGGTCAATAGGATGCTTAATCCAGCTTCTGTTGCCAGCATCGTCGGTACTTTGTTCGTACCAATCCAGTCCGTAGCCATGTCCTTGCCCGGCGATGATATCATTTTTGCCATCATCATTGACATCTTCTATCAACACCGGCACGCTTACCGTTCCTATGGTGAAGTCTTCATGCATTATCCACTTACCTTTAAGTGGGTCAGCAGGTGCTTCTAGCCATCCGTTGCTGATAATAAAGTCTCCTTTACCATCCCCGTTGATATCCCCAAAGCCTAAGCCGTGCCCTTGTTTATCGGCTACATTGATACGGGTAAACTTTCCGGAAGCTTTTCCCTGGGCATCTCTTTCCAGTTTATAGAACTTAAGCGCACTACCGGGATTGTTAGGCACAATTTCCAGGTGTCCGTCGCCATCCACATCCCAGGCACGGGTGCATTCTACCGGCCCGGTGGTATCAATGACTGTCTCTTTCCAGGCTTCATTGTTGCCGGGATTCTCCAACCAGACAATATTTTTGCTTCCCCACCCGCCAGTGACATAATCCTGATGCCCATCTCCATTAATATCTATGATGATATTAGAAAAGTCATCGTAGTACTCAGGCCCAAAGCGGCTTACCTCTCTCACAAAGTGCCGGTTTTCATACCTGGGCCCTTCGTACCAGAAGGCACCGGATATAATGTCCAGTGTATCATCTCCGTTGATATCAAATACACCCACCGACTCATAGCTTTCCGATGCGACCATCTTCTTACTAAACTGCACCGGCTTACTGATATCCTCTCCCGATTGGGCGAATGCAGGATACAAGTTGAATAAAAGTAAGAACGGAATAATGAATGTATGAAATTTACAACATACTGATTTCGATTTGTGAAGACACAAACCGAGGCTAAACAAACCAGAATTTACGTTATTCCGTAGCGCAGCTAGGAATCTTTTCCTTATGGCAATACGTATTGCTGAACTTATTGCATGGTAAAGGTCTGTGAAGGCACAGACCTTGGGGCAGGCATTCCCACTCGGGCGCTTTTGTAAAGCGTCCGCATTTACTATATCACTGCTGATAGTAGGCAGGGCATTACAAATGCCGGGAACGGAGGGCACGCTTTGCAAAAGCGCGCCAGAGCCGAGGGATTTAGACAGATTATTTAATGACATAAAAAAGTTAGCATTAGGTTGTGGTTCTAATGTTACTATTTTTTATCTGTTTTCAAAAGGAAGGGCTGTCTGTGGTGTGGATTTAATGCGATGGCGTAACTCCTATATGTGAATCACGATCTGCCAGACTTCGCTAAAGAAAGCTGTCAATTAAGTGATATTACTGTTGTGCGGTTATCTGACATCAAATATACATGACAGCAGTCAAAGCCAATTAGGTAAGTTTCTTCCACCACTTTTTTCCCCTTTATAAAACCGCTAAACTTAATAGGGCTACCATCAACCTTAATGATTTGGTCTTCCGTATCGTCAATGATGGGATACAAGCCCTCATTTCTATTGACTTCTACAGGATTTAACTTCTGGTAGTAGCCACTGCCGTCAGTGACGATATACTGATCTAATTGAACGGGAATACTGTCTTGATCCAAAAGGTTGATATATACCGTTAATAAATTCAAGGTACAATTGATCTCCTCATGATCAGCTTTGCATTTTTCTATTGCCAGTCTGTCTTCTTCTTTACAAGAGAACGCAACACAGACTAGAAGTAGCAGTATGAATACTCTAGGCGTTTTCATTAGTACAAGTGTATACTTCTATTGACTCTATTTCTTTTACTAAAGTTGGAATGTTGTTCACAATGCTAGCCTATTGATGTGTAGTGTAGCTTTTATGATAGATAAGGCATGACACAAGCCTGCAATGGAGGTTACGCATTCCACGCCAGGCATTGCAAAAGCGCGCCTGGCTCAGGGAAATAGTCCTCGTTTCTACCGAGGACTGGTGAGATTAGCGTCTGTGACGCAGTCGGCCAGACACAATTTTTCAGCAACATTGGCAATGCACACGCCGATCTCATGCATCTCCCCGTCGGAGAGCCGGTCTTCACGGAAGAAAACAGTAAACGAGCAACGCTGAGTCACGCCTGTGTTCATTCAATCCCATATAAGTTAAAGTTTTCAAAGAGATGATTTTATTACAAGATGCGTGCAACTATTATCGGCAGGTTTTGAAAATATTACATTTCCAGCCAACATTATATTTCCGGCTTGTTTGGCGGTAAAATGGGCAAAAAGAGGGGTTCAAAAGGGGTATTTTAGAGCTAAAATGAAGGTTTTGAATACCCAAAAAGTGACGTTTTAGGACTAAAATGCCATACATCAAGGGGTGAAAAGCAGTATTTTAGGACTAAAATGAAGGTTTTTGAACACCTGAAAAGGCTTGTTTTAGGGCTAAAACAGAGGATTTCACCTACTGAAAAATGGTATTTTAGGCATAAGATGATGCTCTTAACCTCAGATAACCTACATTTTAACGCTTTTACTAAACAGCAGATGGATATGAAGGATGTAAATGCCTATTAAAACACCTGATAGGAGGAAGAGGTCTCCTTTTCAAAGTCTGCTTTGGGGTGCTTGATCAACTTATAGTATGTTTTTTTCAAAGTTTTTGGTTGAAAGCCCATGCGGTACATATTGAAAACCACAAAATTGGCGAAGTTTACCCGCAGATAACTGTTTTCCCGGTACTTGCGGGCAGAGATGCGTACTTTCTTTGGCATATTTTTGAAAGCTGCCCGCTTGCGGGCACGTTTAATCAGTTCAAAATCCTCCATGATCACATAGTCTTCGCGGTATCCCTTCAACTCATCAAAAAAATCTTTATACACATACAGGGTCTGGTCCCCGCCATGACATTCTTCCCGGTCAAACCGGGTGAAGAAGGCATTAATTTTCAGCAATGGATTGTTGGAGATGAATTTAGACTGGTAGCTGCCCAGGAGGTAGCCTTCCGCCAGCGCTTGCTGGATATCCGGTAAGTAAGAAACAGGCGGGATAGTATCGGCATGGACAAAATATAGTACATCGCCGCTGGCCTGGGATGCTGCATAATTCATTTGCGCTGCCCTGCCAGTCTTAGGGGAAAGCAAAGCGGTAGCACCTGCCTTTTGGGCAATAGCCAGGGTATCGTCATGGCTATGTCCATCGCATACAATGATTTCTTCAAGGTCAGGCGTAGCATGTTTGAAGAGAAATTGAATCAATTTCGCGATATTTCTTTCTTCGTTGAATGTCGGTATGATGACACTGACCTGCATTTGTGGTTATTTTGTAGATTGCGCAACGCGATTTGCGTTAAACATTAAAAAATAGAGATCAATCCGGCCTCTCATAGTTTACGTAATGAAAACAAAAGCCGGATTTACTTTTGACAAAATTCACATGAAAAACATAATGATTGTTTCTATATTTATATTGAGCTTTTTCTTTAGCTGCTCTTCGGCTAAAGAGCACAATAATGATGCTGTAAATAAGGCTTCTGCCCAAACTATGAAAACATATCCGTATGTAAATCTATCCAAAAAACTGGTGCAAACTGCCCGGGACAAGCAGGATGCTGATGACATTATTAAGGAACTGGCGAATATCCCTCTGGAAAAGCTGGAAGCAGAACTGGATAATGATGCCGCCAAGAAAGCTTTCTTTATCAATGTCTACAATGGATTCGTACAGCACATCCTGATGAAGAACCCTGAAAAGTTTGAGGACCGGGGCGCTTTCTTTTCGGCCGACCAAATTACCATCGCCGGAAAGCTTTTGAGCCTGGATGATATAGAGCACGGCATTATTCGCGGCTCTAAAGTGAAATGGTCGCTGGGCTTGATCAAAGATCCCTTTGCCGGAAAGTTTGAAAAAGCCTTCCGCGTAGATGACACCGACGGTCGTATCCATTTTGCGCTAAACTGCGGGGCCAAAAGCTGCCCTTACATTGCCACTTTTGATGCTGAAATCATGGACCAGCAGCTAGACGCCATTGCCCGTCAATACCTGAATAAGAGCAGCACCTATAAGCCGGAGGAAAATAAAGTGTATGTTACCTCCCTGATGAGTTGGTTTCGTGGTGACTTTGGCGGTAAAAATGGCGCGAAAGATTACCTCCGAAAGTATGATGTCATCCCTAAAGATGCCAAGCCTGACCTGGAATTCAAAGACTACGACTGGACGCTGGACTTAGGCAACTATACCGAGCTGGATGTCAAGCAAAACAAAGCTGCTTCTGCCAATTAGATTAAGTTCCTGGTACAATCATACGATAGTATCATTCCATTCATGCTCAGCGGGGTCTCTTCAGGACCCCGCTAATGCGCATATGTCATACGTTTTTATCTCAACCGGGCATTTATAATGCCCTCTCCTTGCACGGACATATTCAACCAAGGCTTATGAACACTTGTAAGTTTTGAACCTTGCTCTCATCAATAGGCTTAAGGTGGAAAAACATAATCCGGAAAGATTGTGAATCCTCCCCATTGCAAACTTGTATCCAAGTGATTACATTTACGCATGCATTCTATTGAAAAGACAGATGCATTTGAAAAGTAGTTTCGTAAGCTGAAAGACAGTCGGGCGAAAGCAAAGATTCTCTTTCGGATTCAGCGAATAGAATCACTGGGAAACTTTGGAGACTGTGAACCAGTAGGGCAAGGAATCAGCGAACTGCGAATTCACTATGCAAAAGGTTACCGTGTTTATCTAAAAGAACATGGTAGTCAAATTGTGTTATTGCTCAATGGCGGGGATAAATCTACTCAGCAAAAGGATATAGCCAAAGCAATCCAAATATGGACAGCATACCAGCATTAATTTTAACAAAATGGGCACGAAAAAAGCAACTAAGTTTGATATATCTGAATACCTGGACGATGATGCCATGATTGCTGAATACCTGAATACAGTCTTGGAAGAAGGTGATGCTGCTGATATTGTCTTGGCTTTAGGCCACATAGCAAAAGCACGTGGCATGTCAAAAATAGCAGAAGAAACAGGATTAAGTAGACCAAGCTTATACAAAGCACTTTCCGAAGGATCTAAACCTCAATTTGAGACTGTATTGAAAGTACTTAGGGCAGTAGGCGGACATCTCAATGTTAAAACAAATTAGATTACCTTACATCTCTGTCTCAGCGGAGCCTGCTGCAAGCGATCCCGCCAGGGTGACACCGCTGATACTACAATCAAGCCTGCAATGACTGCTCCAGCCAGAAAAGGTACACACCCAGCAGCTAAGAGAAGTAAAAACCGAACGGAGGATAAACCGTTTGCATCAATGGTTAATTGTCTTTACATCCTATCACCGTCAGCTTTATGCATCTACCCCCTCTCATAAAAATAACCACTTTCATTGCTCTACTTTTCCTGCTCTCCCATTGCCAGCAGGCTATTGATATTGAAGACTTTGATGAAGCTGCTTTCCAGGAAGATAAGCAGGGCTGCCAGGGGCTGAGGGTGGACATGGAAGAAGAAGTACTGAAGTTGCCCCAACACCTGAGCGGACTGAGCCAGCAGGAAGTACAGGCTACCCTGGGCAAGGCTGACCGTCAGGAACTCTCCAACCGCAGCCAGAAGTACCTGGTCTATTTCATTGAACCCGCCCCTGCTTGCCAAGACAATGCTACCGACCAAGCACCGCTGACGATGTATGTGCGCTTTAATTCGGTGGGACTGGCCAATGAGATTAGTTTCAAGAATTATTAAATTATAAAATTGCAGATTGAAAATTATAAATTACCGAATTCAATAATCTGTAATCTTTAATTCATTAAGAAGTGAGCGAACCCGTATCTTTTCCATTATGTAAATCCTTGATCTGTAGAGAAGTAAAAGATTCCTCCAGTCCATGGAGGCCGCTTTGCTGCGGAATGACGGTTTTGCAAGAAGCAAGGCTTTGAAGTCATCCCGCAGCTTTAGCGAAGGGATATTAACCGCCATACAAGTCCTTTCATAATTATCTGGAAGTGATATCAGGATGAGGAGGCCATTCCATAACCTCACTATTCAAAAAATTCCATTGAGGGTTAATCGTTGCAATTAATGTTTCTTTTCGCTTCCTGTTCCAGTCCTTTAGTTCTTTCTCCCTTTCAATGGCATGGGTGAGAGAGTTGAATCTTTCGAAATACAGCAAATAGTAACAGTAATATTTCCCAGTAAACGTTTGTGGTTGACCTCTGTTCAGATAGTGTTCGCTTAACCTTTGTTCAAGATTATTAGTCATACCTATGTATAGCACTCTTTTACTGGGATTCGTAATGATATATACAAAATAGTTTCCCATGATGACGCAAAGAAAAGTAACTGTTACCAACAGATATGCACTGGTTAATTTGCAGCCTTGGAGGAATCCCTGTCTCCGGCATATCCGATGTTACGGAATGACACCCCGGCTTGCACTGAATTTATGTTCAAGTGAATAGTCCCTCCAGTCATCCCGCAGGGATCTTTACCTCAGTGAAAGTCCTTGATATTCAGGGATGGTCAAGATTCCTCCACTTCCTTACGGAATGACTTTAGGTTGACGCTTATGGTATTTTCTTGAATTATAAAATTGCAGATTGAAAATTACAAATTGGCAAATCAATAATTTTCAATCTTCCACGGCGGCAATCTTCAATTTGTAATCAGTTACTAAGAGAGCGTACCCTGATGCCGAAGGCTTCCAGCTTTTGTGGCTGGTCTTTCAAAGCTAAACGGGCTGCCGCATGAAACTCCCTAACCCAGCTTCTAAGCTGTTTTGCCGCCTCATTTTTGTTGACCGTACAGTTTTCCGCATCTCCTTTTTTCAGCATACGGTCATCACGCAGGGCCTGCAATGCCTCTACCGAAGCTTTGGACTGCTCCAGTTCCTCCGCTGTAAAGCCGAAGGGAAGCATTTTTTCGATATGGGCCGTGATCTGCTGGTAAAAAGCTTCCGCCTGCGCAATCCAGGTCCACTGATTATTAGAAATCTTCCTGATGTTCAGCGCATTCAGCACTTCAGGATCATGCCTAAAGGCAAAACGGGCTGCTCCTACATGCTCTACAAAGAGGGGACGCAGTGAGTTGATCTCCTGGGTGATGCGGTTAGAAATGTTCCACTGCTCATCATTAGCGCTTTTCTTGGACGACTGTATATCCTTCAACAACAGCATCAGGTTTTCACCTTCCTGCATGCGCTTGGGTGGAAAATTGTACTGCGTCATCCGCTTGGCGGTATCCGCGTCTTTAGTGGTATTGTTAAGGATCAGGCGGCCCGCCAGCACTACACCATCAACGGTATTAAGTTTCATCATCTTATCTGTTTTTTTTCTATTTATAGGGACTAGCCTGGGGTACACCCCTTAGCATTAGACAAAGTACGCACTATGGATGATAGCATACCCGGCTGAAATTCAGCAAACAATACGCGAGCAATAAGCGAAGCATGAATGAAAAAACCGATGGATTTGCGCTTGTGAAGCAGTGTAATACCCACCCATCAATATGAATCAATGGCTGATACTTACATAGACCATGCACAGACATGCGGAACGGTCAACAAATCTTACTTAAGAGCGGCAAATCACCCTGAATCTGTCAGTATGGAGCAGCTTCAGCGCGACGAATCCACCAGGAATTGCGCTAATATATCAGATCAGCGCCATGCCGCACCGTGGAAACATGACACTGCACCCACTCCACAGCCATCATTCACCCTGAATGGGTCACTTATGCTGGCCTTGGATAGACAGCACACCAGGGATTTATCATAATGATACCGTTAAGACATAGGATTTACCCTTGCATCATGACGTATTTTAACTGAGGAATGATATTTAATAACAAAAGTAGCTACTCTGCATGATAATTTCATAAAATTTACATGAAAAGTATTAACCGTTTGCTTAACTTGAGGGGTAGGACAAAGGCTGGTATATATAAAGTTAGCTCGTAATCGTTTACAAACGGATAGCGCCTAACCATGGTATTCTTATAGCATATCATCAAAAAAGTAAATAAAAGGCCCTATCTTAGAAGTTGTAAGGAATATAACCGCCATATGGCGTATACACATTCGTTGTGCGGCAGCTTAAAAGACAACACTAACACAGACAGACAATGCCAAGAAAAATAAGCACTATATTAAATGTAGAAAGTAAAGACCTAAACAAGAAAGGTGCTTTTGACGGCTTCATAGACATTGACAGCAGACTGCATATTGACCCAAGTTTATTGGATATATGTAAAATCAAAGAATTTAAAGACTCTAGAGCGACCTTTGACAAATACTTTTCGGAAGTTCTCGCACTTACAAATGGCAGTAAAGTTGAAGGAGATAAACTTTGGAAGGAAGCTCAAAAAAGACTTGCATTTAAAGAGATTGGTAATACAGCTCTTGGATATTCAAAAGGTGGAACCGTTGGAAATGCAATTGGACCAATTTTAGCCAACAAAATCTTGACAACTGTTTCGCAAATAGTTGAAGCAGGAATAAAAGACCCAATCATTTTTGAGCTTGTTGGAATGTTTGAAGAAGGAGTTGGTGCGGACAGAATAAGTGATATGACCGTGAATATTCTTTTTGATAATTTTGCTTCATACTCAAGTAGAGTTGCAAAAGAACTAAAAGCTCCAACAAAAAAATTTACCATAAAGGAAAAAGACTATGAACTTCCTTTTGACCCACAAACAGGAAATGAAATAATACTTGTTCCGAAATCATTACTTAACAATTTGCCGATAGCAACAGATTGGGATGATATTGATAGAGTTTGCAGATACAATGACGCCCTCAGAAACAAAGTCAACAAGATAATCGGCAAAAGTTGGAAGTCTGCGACAAGGGTTAATAAGAAAGAACTTAAAAGACTATTATTAGAAGAACCTGAACTGTTGAAAGACTTGATAACTCAATACAAGTCTAAGCCTCGTTCTAATTATGATTTTCAAAATGACCCACTTGGCGAACTCATTTGGGCTGAACTATCTGAAAAAGCACCTGAAAAATATCCTTTAGACCTAAACAAATTTAAACCTGTAACCGCAGATAATATTTTAGAAGTTGTAAAGCAAATTTGTGAACAGTTTACAACTCTTATAGAAAATAATGGATGGTTTGAGTATTTGTATGACAACACAGGAAAGCTAAAACCAGAAAGAGCACCTCAATTACTGTTTTTTGGAATAGCCGAAGTTTATTGTATTGCAAATAACCTTGACCTAAACAGAGAAACAAATGCAGGTATAGGTTCATTGGACTTTAAAGTATCTAAGGGGTTTCAAGCAAAAGTTAATGTTGAACTGAAATATTCTACAAATACGAATTTGATTAAGGGGTTTCAAAATCAACTACCAGCCTACAATAAAGCAGAGAAAACTGACACAAGCATTTATCTAATTATTCAAACTAAACGAACAAATAGAAATATTGAAACATTGAGAAAGTTAGCTGACAAAAGCAGACAGCAAGGAGAACGAATTCCTGAAATCATAGTGATTGACGGACAAAAACAACAATCAGCTAGTAAGCGGAGATGAAAGAAAGCCGACCGCATAACAGCACCTACCCAAAAGGCGGGGTTTCGTGCTCCGCAGACACATTTTTGGTTAGTTAATCATTGGTTCTCCGCATCAAAATTTGTACTTGGTTGACAGTGAAGTGCTTCGAAATCGCCACCTTCGGATAACTGCAAAACGTTGTGGCCAATTAAAAACATGATATGATTCTAGGAACATTATTGCGGAACATTAAAACATATGTGGGAATCAATTATATCCCTTTGAGTAACGGACACTCATATTGCGGGCTTGTAGGGAATAATGGAATTGGAAAAAGCTCTGTTCTTGAAGCCTTAGATTGTCTTTTTAATCAGAAGCAATGGAATTACAATATGGTTGTCCGCAAAAGTGGTTACTCTACAACTAGACCTCACATTGTGCCAATATTTCTAATTCAAAAAACTCTTATTTCTGATGACAATCAAGAATTGGCTACAAAAATAAGTGAATACGTTTGGGATTGTAGTGAGTCTGATTTTCTAGCTCAGAACAAACCGCATTTTAACTCATTTAAAAGTCAGCGAGAATTCTTAGAAAGAAACAATCTCAGGGATGATTATTACTTGCTTCCTGTTGGACGAACATATGATGGACATCCAAGTCTAAGCATATTCAATAATAGAAGCCTAGGTGAAATCTTAATTGAGTCATTCGAGAAATCAAATCAAACTATTCAAGATGAAGACTTAAAGTTACTTTACCCATTAATCCAAGAATTATTGAGTTACTATGAATACATCTATATTCCAAAGGACATTGATCCTGAAAATTTCACTCAATTAGAAACTAAGGAAATACAAGGGCTTATGGGAGAAACCCTTAATGACATTGTGGCTAAGTGCGTACCTCAATCTAAAATTCAAGAAATTAACAGCAAGCTTAATGAATTCATAGACGGATTATCTGCAACACTTGGTGACTATGCATTTAGAACTAGCGGTGAAAGGCAGGTGAATTTACGGAAACACGATGTATACAAGCTTATTATTGAAGCTTACTTTAATATCAGAAAACTACACAAAAAAGAAGGTGACCACTGGCTTGACTTAAGTTCACTCAGCTCTGGTGAAAAACAGAAAGCAATTATGGAGTTGGCTTACCAATTCTTGAAAGAGTATCGGAAAAACTCAGACAATTTGATTTTAGCGATTGATGAGCCTGAATCTTCACTCCATATGTCAGCTTGCTACGATCAGTTTAATCGGCTAGCAGAAATGAGTGAAATGTGTGATCAGCTTCTCTTTACAACACACTGGTATGGCTTCATTCCTACAGTTGCGGACGGATGCGTTAGTGTTATCACTAAATCAAAAGATAAAAACGAACATCAGTTCGACTTAATTAGAATTAGTAGTTATCGCGAGCAGATAAAACAATCTATAAAAACATCGAAAGGACAACTGCCATTTGACATTAGATTAAAAAGCATTAATGACTTCACTCAATCAATAATTACAAGCATTCTGACTGATGAACCATTTAATTGGCTAATCTGCGAAGGAACTTCTGAAAAAATATATTTTGAAAAGTATTTTGAGGAAATAAAGGAAGATAAAAAGCTGCGAATAATCCCTGTTGGTGGTGCAAGTGAGATTAAGCGTATTTACAACAACCTTCAAGTTGCATATGAAGACTTTAAGAAAGAAATACAAGGTAAGGTCATCATGGTTTCTGATACAGATGCTGAAATAGTTCAATATCCAGTAAAGGCTGATTTGAAGAATCTGCTTTGTTATCGAATAGTGAACATCGATAGTATCAAAAGAACAAACCTAGTTAGAGTTGACTCTAATCCAGTGTCTCCAAAAACCGAAATTGAGGATGCCTTAAACGGCAAATTATTTTTTGATACCCTCAAGGAATTTCAAGAAACACATTCTGAAGTTGAAACTATCATTTCTGGAATTGAAGAACCAGAAGAAGTGGCATCGTTTTATGCTCTCGATCTTTCTCCTAGTAAACAAAGGTTACTCGAGAAGTTTTTTGATACAGGCAACGTAAAGTTTGAATTTGCTGTCAAATATTCAGAGAAAGTGGGTGACAACTATCAAACCCCCGAATGGATAGATAAAATAATGAAAATATATTAAAACTGGCCACAACATTCTGTATAATGCATACCCTTGCGGGATACGCACCCTAGCCAGTCCGTTAGTCAGAATAGCAAAAAGTCCAAAATAGCGAATGAAAGATGTTGAAGAATATTGTCCTTGTGACCAAAAAGATTGGAGAAAATGGCTTGCATTGAACCATGATAAAAAAGAGGCAGTTTGGCTCATTTTTTATAAGAAAACATCTCCGAACCATAACCTGGCTTGGAGTGAATCAGTTGATGAAGCACTTTGCTTTGGTTGGATAGATAGCACTAGAAAGACTATTGACGAAGAAAGGTATATACAATACTTCTGCAGAAGAAAACCTAAAAGCAATTGGTCAAAAATAAACAAAGAAAAAGTTGCCAAACTCATCCAAAACAAGCTGATGACAAAAGCAGGTCTCGACAGCATAGACACTGCTAAACAGAATGGTTCTTGGGCAATATTAGATGAAGTTGAAGCACTTGTAATTCCAGAAGATTTAAAGGAAGAATTGGCCAATTACCAAGGTTCCTTGGAATACTTTAATAGTCTAAGCAAGTCTGATAAAAAGATTTTATTGCATTGGGTTATTTCTGCTAAAAGAAAAGAGACAAGACAAAAGAGAATTTTAGAAATCGCAGAAAGTGGAACTAAGAACTTGAAACCAAAACAATTTGGATAAAATAACGGCTTACCATAAAACCTATACGCAATGCCCTTCGGAATACTTCGCATAGCTAAACCGTTAGCATTCCTACAGCTATATGATTGAAAATGGAATCTTAATGGAGAAAATTATGAATGAAATTTGGAATCCTTTGAATATATAAACCCCCTCGGGCGTATTTAGCGAAAGCCATCGTGGCCCGGCGTAACGCGTTCGCTACCCCCACTACCGCAAATTTGAGCGCAGCGTAAACTTATGGTACTAAAGATCCATTTACCATTGCATTCAAAATGAAGCAGAAGGGGTCGTAAATGTGATCAACCTCCCTAAGTTTTCAGTTTTATTCATTCCTTTTGCCATCATTCCCATAAGCGTTTAGGCTGTCGCTGTTTAGATCTGCCAAGCCTGAACATATTTCCGGGTTGGCAAATCTCTCTACCTCAGTCTTTAGTAATATATGGTCAGGCTGCTTACCTTGTCCGCTGATACCAAACCCATCTATGAGTTGGACTGCGCTTTCCCCAGCGGAATGGGGACTTATCATCTTTTGTGCTTTCATGGTCGGCACCTCCAAAGCGGGTATCTCGGGAGCAGGCACGGTAGTGATCCCTATCCTGGCCAATATCTTTGGCGGGCAATCCTCCACCGGCTTCCTGCTGCCTATACTGGTGATCGCCGACATCTTCGCGGTACGCTACTATAACCGCCATGCGCAATGGAAGTACTTGATCCGGCTGATGCCCTGGACGCTGGTAGGCATCGGTATCGGGGTGTGGGTGGGGGATATTGTGTCGGATGAGGTTTTCAAGGAGATGATCGCCATTATCATCTTTGTTTGCCTGGCACTGATGGTTTGGCGAGATAGCCGGAAACAAAAGTTAGCGCTACCCGAAGGCTGGTGGTTTGCCGCCATCGTAGGGCTGGCGGGAGGCTTTGCCACGATGATCGGCAATGCGGCGGGGCCTATCATGGCGGTATATCTTTTGTCAATGCACCTACCCAAGAACCATTACATCGGCACGGCTGCCTGGTTTTTCCTGATCATCAATATACTCAAACTACCTTTACATATATTGATATGGCATACCATTACGGTAGAAAGCCTGATGGTCAACGTAGCGATGACGCCCGCGATTGTGGGCGGTACCTTTATGGGAATTATCCTGGTGAAGAAGTTTCCTGAAAGGGCGTTTCGCATCTTTATTCTGGTCACCACGGCCCTCTCCTCACTCCTGTTGTTCTTGTGATCAGAGTGGCTCGTAGTTTTTATGCTTACGCCTACGGTCAGGACGGGAATACTTGTAAGGGTCTATGCAACCAAAGATAGAAGCGGTAGGGGTAAACTTTACTTTGAGGGTGAACATGCCGTACATATCGTTGTCAGAAGAAATGCCCCCTCTCAGGGTAGGTTGCTCATTCACCTGACGGGCGACGTAATCGGACAGCGACTCATGGTATTCTATAGCTTCTGCACTCAATTGGTCTACCTGTATCACGTCCCTGCTCACCGCATCCAGCCGGTCGTTGAGCGCATAGCGCAGAGAAAGATCAGCTACTACCGACAAAACTGGAGTAATCTCATATTCTAGTCCCATCCCAAAGGGCACAATGCCGACAAGTCCGGGCACATTTTCTCCCTCCGGTTGCGTGTCTTTGAGGTCCCAGTCCCCGATCCGGCTTTCGCCCATCGGATTGTTGGTAGTAAAGCCTATGCCGAGGTAAGCGAAGGGGGTGAAATAACCTCTTTTGAAGTAATACATAGCCGAAGTATACACCTCAATATTGCTGGCGCGAAAGCTACGCATGCGGGTAGTGTCTGCATCACTGCCGCTGATGTTGTAAAAACTAAGCCCCGATTTGAGTTGGAAGTTATCGTTGAGGTAATACCAGGCTTCGGCATTCAGGGTAAAGCCGGGTTTACCCAGTTTTTGCTGAGTCACATCGCCAATGTAGCTGCTGATGCCGGGGCCCACGGCAAAACTCCAGTCCTGTGCTTGTGATGGAAGGTAGATGAATAAACTAAGGCAGCATAGCAGGGCGCATTTGGCAAGCAATTGTCCACCCTTTAGTGCGACTTTTGGCAACATGAGCGTATAAAGTTATGTGTAGGATTTACGAATTTAAGCAATTTATGAATATAACCTTGAGGCATCGGGCTTTATTGCGGTTTCTTGGAAAACCATCAAGCACTTTGTAAAGATTATCTCCATTATATAAGTTGCTTTGCGCGATTTTGTTAACGACAAAGGGTAAATTTCTTAGCTTTAGCTTCAAAATAAGCAGTTTATATGAGACCTATCGCTAACTTTGCCACCTTCATCAGCCTTGGCCTGATCTTCTGTTATTGTACACCCAATAAGCAAAACCCGGAAACTGTGAACCTGCGAGAAAAATTAACCTCTATCGCCCAACAAGACCCCAACCTGCTCCTGGAAGAAGTAGAAAACAAGCAGAAAATGGTCATCTACCAGATCTTTACCCGCCTGTTTGGCAATACCAACCAAGGCAATGTAGAGTACGGAACGGCAGATGAAAATGGGGTAGGCAAATTCAGTGCGATCAACCAAGCAGCTTTACAAAGCATAAAGGACTTAGGTACTACCCATGTCTGGTACACCGGGGTGATAGAACATGCGGTGCTCACCGATTTCACGGCATACGACATTCCCCTGGACGATGCTGATGTGGTCAAAGGACGGGCAGGCTCCCCTTACGCGATCAAAGATTATTATGATGTCAACCCTGATCTGGCGGAAGATGTAGCGCAACGGATGGCAGAATTTGAAGCCCTGGTGCAGCGCACCCATGATGCTGGGCTTAGCGTCATCATAGACTTTGTGCCCAATCATGTCGCTAGGCAGTATCATTCAGATGCCAAGCCTGACAGTGTGCAGGATTTTGGCGCGCTGGATGACCACAGTAAAGCTTTTGACCCTAACAATAATTTCTACTACATGCCCGGGCAATCCTTTGAGGTTCCGGCAGCATACAACTCGCTGGGAGAAAACTCTTTCCCTAACAAAGATGGTAAGTTTGATGAATATCCCGCCAAAGCTACTGGCAACGATCAGTTTACGGCTAGCCCGACGGTCAACGATTGGTTTGAAACGGTGAAGCTTAACTACGGGGTAGATTACCTGAACGACCGCCAGCACCATTTCGATCCTATCCCCGATACCTGGCTTAAGATGCGCGACATCCTGCTTTTCTG
Organism: Cytophagales bacterium; assembly: GCA_038259985.1. GTDB lineage: Bacteria > Bacteroidota > Bacteroidia > Cytophagales > Cyclobacteriaceae > Catalinimonas. Next base: position 10,814 of record JBBSOG010000016.1, on the reverse strand, counting down.
GGCAGCCAAAGAGGTAGATGGCTTCCGATGTGATATGGCAGAGATGGTGCCGGTGGAGTTCTGGCAGTGGGTCATCCCGGCAGTAAAAGAGAAGTATCCCGAACTGACTTTCATTGCTGAGATCTACAATCCTGAGCAGTACCGCAACTACCTGGATACCGGCCGCTTTGACTTCCTCTACGATAAGGTGCAACTCTACGATACTCTGCGGGCAGTGGTAGAAGGCCGTAGCGACCTGCGCCATGTGACCGATATCTGGCAGTACCTACGGGGCAAGAACCACAATATGCTGCGCTTTTTGGAAAACCACGACGAACAGCGCATTGCTTCCCGCTTTTTTGCCGGTGACCCTGAAAAAGCCAAGCCTGCCCTGCTAGTAAGTGCTTTGCTCCACAGCGGTCCCATGATGATCTATTTTGGTCAGGAGGTAGGCGAGCCAGCAGAAGGAGCATCAGGCTTCAGTGGGGATGATGGCCGTACGACGATCTTTGATTACTGGGGCGTACCTGAACATCAGAAGTGGGCCAATGGACTAGCTTATGATGGTGGGCAGTTGGAAGAAAATCAGGTCAGCCTGCGTGACTTTTACAGCAAAGTACTCAACCTCAGCCATGAACCAGCCATTGCTTCCGGCTATTTCTATGATTTGCACCGGCACAACCGACACTATACGCAGGGCTATAATGACATGGTGTACGCCTTCCTCCGCTTTGATGAAACACAGAAGCTACTGATCATTACTAATTTTGATGCTAACAATGAGCAGGGATTTAATCTTAAGATTCCCAGCACGGCCATTGAAGCGATGGGCTTATCGCAAAACAAAAGTTATGTACTGACAGATTTGCTATCCAATGATATGCGCCTGGAGATGGAAGCCGGTGAGGTAGTCACCAGCGAGACCGACACCGGAATACCCATTCACCTTGATGCTTTGCAGTCCTTTGTGTTTAAAATTGAGTGAGGAAGTAGTTGGAAGCCTGAAGCTAGAAGTTTCTTCATGCTTCCCGCATCCCACTTTCTGCTTTTAACCATAACACCAAGAACAATATGCCCGTATCTATGGAATAAATCCATAATTACATAACTTCCATCAAATCCCATTCCTATGAAAAGTCTGACCTTAACCGTTTGTCTGTGCAGTATTTCTTTTGCAGCCCCCGTATTCAGCCAATCCCTAGCTGGTGCCTGGACGCTGACCTATGATAATGTGATGCCGGTGGAGGGCCGTAAGATGGTGGCAATCTTTAGTAATGATTATTATATGTTTGCTACGTATTATAATGATGGCCGTTTCATCGGGGCCGGGGGTGGTACTTATCGCGTGGGTGACGAAGAAATACACCTCAACTATGACTTTTATACAGAAGATTCCACCATTGTCAGGGTGCCCCAGACTTATCATATCAGACTCGATAATGAAACATTTACCTTAAACGGTAGCATTAGTGGTACTGACTTTACCCAAAAGTGGGAACAGCTTGATGCACAGGAAAGCCCGCTGGATGGGGATTGGCGTTTTGCTTCCCGCATGGATGAAGATGGCAATATGGGCGAAAGAAGGACACCTGGCCCCCGCCAGACAGTGAAGATGCTGGGCGGTGGCCGCTTTCAGTGGGCCGCCTTCAATTATGAAACCAAAGAGTTTATGGGCACCGGTGGCGGTACTTATGAAGCGAAAAACGGCACCTACACTGAGAACATCAAGTTCTTCTCCCGCGATGACAGCCGGGTGGACGCTTCTTTGTCTTTTCAGTTTGAACGCAAAAGCAATGACTGGTACCACAAAGGCAAAAGCAGCAAAGGCGATCCCCTGCACGAAGTCTGGACAGTGGAAGATTGAGTTGCCCACTCCCCTGCCCCCTCAGGCTTTGCTTTAGCCTCAGCGTTACCTGTGAGTAACGCTGATTAAGTCTAGGGGGTTTGTATGGAACAACCGCTTTGTGCTTTCAACCTCAGTGTCCTCTGCGACAGTTCCACTGCGGGTGACACTGAGGGAGTTTAATTCTGTTTATCATGCTTCAGTCCTACGACCGCAGGTTTCTACGTATTTCTACGACGCTTTATCACCACCTCCGTGGAAAGCATGACAAAGTGGTGTTGCTTTTGCATGCCTCCTACCGTTTTCTACGTAAAGTAACAATACTTTGGGGCTACCTCCTCGGGAATTACGTATAAGACGTAAGTCTTATAGGCCACTCCCACGAAGGGCACGAAGAAGATGTCTTACTTATGGGTAAATCCTGGCGGAATTACTTAACAGACAGCTTACTTTTACGTACTTCCCTACTGTTTTGCTATTATTGTTTAGATACTATTGATGTAAGATCTTGGAATGGTGCAGCGAAGACGGCTGTCAACATCTTCATCCACTATCTTAGCGACTCGCCACACAAACTTTTCTGTATTAAGAGCAGGAGTAAATGGTAATGCTTAAAATCTTCCAACCAAGCCTGTTGTAACCTACGCCTATCTATTTCGGTATGATTAAAGGATTACAAAACGATTTAATCCTAGCCCTTCAGCGTTGACCAATGAAGGATAAGGTAAACAATAGATACACATGGAAAACAAGACATTTAAACTAAGCATATTGGACCAGTCGGTGGTCAGAAATGGAGGGACAGCCCGGCAGGCGGTACAGGAAACGGTGGATATGGTCAGGCTGGCGGATACATTGGGCTATCACCGATTCTGGGTATCCGAACATCATAACAACCGCATGATTGCCGGCTCTACACCCGAACTGCTGATGGTGAAGCTGGCAGAAGTTACCGAGCGCATACGTGTGGGTTCTGGCGGAATTATGTTGCCCAACCACAGTTCGCTTAAGGTAGCAGAGAATTTCAGGATGCTGGAAGTACTATACCCCGGCAGGATAGACCTGGGCATAGGCCGCGCACCCGGCACCGACCGCCTTACGGCTTATCTGCTCAACCCTTCCAACCGCTTTGCAGAAGAAGACTTTGAAAATAAGCTCAATGAACTGGATGCCTTCTTTGAGGATTTGGCGTCTACCGAACACGGAAGGATACTGGCCGTACCTATGGCGGAAACCCGTCCCCAGCAATGGCTGCTCACTTCGGGGGCCAATGCTAAGCTGGCCGGAGAGATGGGCATGGGCTTAGGCATTCCCCTCTTTATCAGTGGGCGTATTTACCCGGAGGCAGCCGCTATTTACAGAAAGGCTTTTGTCCCTTCCGAAAGATTTAGCCATCCGGAAGTACTATTGTCGCTCTTTATCACTTGCGCTGATACCGAGGCAAAGGCTGAACTGATGCGCAAAGCCCTTTTCATGACACTGGTAAGTATGGACTCCGGTAAGTTCAGGGCAATAGATGATTACGAGGAAGTAGCAGCCTATCAATTTAATCCTATGGAGTTAGAACGCATTGAACAGGTGCACCAGCATAAAGTAATCTCCGGTACGCCTGAGCAGTTGAAGGCACAACTGGATGAACTGGCAAAACAATATGGTGCGGATGAGATCATGGCGACCATCATCGCCCCGAGTCTGGAAGATAAGATCAGATCTTTTGAGTTGATGGCCGATGTGTTTGAGTTTAATAAAACACCAGAAGAGATCATCAGATAGCCATCAAAATATAAAAGTGCAAGTTGTAGTACAATAACATTAAGCCCCTTTTGGGGAATTCTTGCTTTGGATTCCCCTTGTTATAAATGGTCAAACGGCGATGTAGGGAAATTACTATTTTCTTACAATTACATTTCTCTAAAAGGCTTACCTTGATTTCATTAAAACCCCAGCAATTAATGAAACAAAGGATTTACCACATCATTGAAAAAGGTGCTCACGGAAGCAGGGCCAACCTGATTTTTGATTATTCAATGATGCTTCTTATTATCCTGAATTTAGGAGCAGTAGTATTAGAAACATTCCCGGAATTTAAAAGTAGATGTGCTTCCTTTTTTGCCTATTTTGAAATTATATCTGTCATAATCTTCACTTTAGAGTATCTACTAAGGATTTATGTGTCAGATTTGAAGCATCCATCATCTAATTCTTCTAGATCCAGATTAAAGTTTATGTTTTCTGTTTATGGCTTGATTGATTTATTGGCTATACTACCTTTTTATCTGCCCTTCATCATTAAAATAGACTTGAGGTTTTTGAGGATTCTCAGGCTTACCAGATTCCTTAGAATACTTAAGATCAACAGATACAATAACTCATTAAATTTAATCTGGTCAGTACTTAGGGACAAAAGAGTTGAACTAGGTATCACCTTCTTTATCACTTTTCTAATACTTCTGGTCTTCACATTCTTATTATACTATTTTGAGGGGGATCAGCAACCTGAATCAATACCCAATATCATGTATGCATTTTGGTGGGCACTAGGAGTGATTACAAAAATCAGGTTTGTAGATATTCAACCTGTAACTAATGCTGGGAGGGTTTTACTTGGATTTCTGGCATTCTTAGGAATAGCATTGATTGCCATACCCACGGGCATTATTAGTTCTGGTTTCATTGCAAAGCTTCGTTCAGAACCTGCGAAGTAAACTGACAAAAAAATATACGCTTCATCAGCGTATATTCCTTCGTTAGGCAAAACCGAAAGATAACTTTGCAGATCAATCTCTCTGTTTATCTTTGCGCTTCGCTTCTTTATCAGCGCGCTTCTCTTTCAGGTTCTTTACCGGTTCCTTTTTTGTGGCCTTTTTGGCATTTCTTTCTTTAGACATGGTGATTATATTTTTGGGTTGTACATAGATGACGGGCATTCTCTTGTCATACCTACTGATTTTTTCATTCTGCTTTTAGTTCATTATCAGCAGACCTTGCAAGGGAAGGACATCACTCAATAAATGTAGTTAATTTATTGAATATTGATTGCTGTTTTTTGTCGCAATTTGAGGAAAGTATAAATGAGGGATAAGACAAGTACGGTAAACATAAAGAATACAAACCCATAAATACTTTTCGTAAGCACTTGTCCACACTATTCATTCGTCCAATCTAGCTTTTTCTTAAGAATTCCCCCTAAATCATTTACATACATACTTATTTTAAGTATGTTAGCTGAAAGATTTAGCGATGGATGACGACTATTTGAAAGGAAGAGGTGCACAATATAATGCGCATAACAAATTTGAGCAGCATCAATTTGTGCAGGAGCATGTTGAAGGCTTGGACGAATCACACCTAAGCAATCCGCAGCGCCAGATATTCATTGAGCACCCTAAGAAAATAGTCAGCAAAAGTGATAGCCCCGACCTAAAAATCATGTATTCTATCAATCCTTATCAAGGCTGCGAACACGGCTGTATCTACTGCTACGCTCGCAACTCCCATGAATACTGGGGTTTCAGTGCCGGACTGGATTTTGAGACAAAGATTGTCGCCAAGCCCAATGCGCCACAGCTTTTGGAGCAGCACTTTCAAAAGAAATCCTGGCAGGCGTATCCTATTGCTTTGTCAGGCAATACTGATTGCTATCAACCTGTAGAGCGGGAGCTAAAAATCACCAGAAAGCTCTTGCAGGTCTTCCTCAAATGTGGAAACCCGGTAGGGATCATCACCAAAAACAGCCTGATAGAAAGGGATACAGATATTCTGAAGGACCTAGCTGCGGAAAAGTTGGTGCATGTGTATATCTCTATTACCTCACTGGATGAAAAGCTGCGTTCCAAGATGGAGCCCCGAACCGCCAGCGCTGCCAAACACTTGGCAACATTGGAGAAGCTGGCTACTGCCGGAATCCCCTGTGGGGTAATGATCGCTCCCATCATTCCCGCCATGAACGATCATGAGATACCCCAAATCATGAAAAGCATAGCTGATGCCGGAGCTTTGTCTGCCGGGTACACAGTAGTCAGGTTGAATGGCGCTATTGGCCCAATCTTTCAGGACTGGCTACGCAAGAATTTCCCTGATCGGGCTGCTAAAGTAGAAGGCTTGATCAAAGCTATGCACGGAGGCACGCTCAATGATTCACAATTTGGCCGTCGTATGAGCGGTGAAGGGGCGGTTTCGGAGAGCATACGTCAGATCTTTCAAGTAGCCAGGACAAAATATTTAGGCGACAGGAAAATGCCCGCCTATAACTTGTCAGCCTTCCGCCCAAGCGGGACTTTGCGATTGTTTTGAATAGCCGGTAGTACATTCAGCCTTTGACCTACAGAGCGCTATGCTACCTGAATTTTTTCAATGCCCGGTTCTTAACCCGTGAAAGAACGTTATCCTTATCCTCATCATCTTCGCTGCTGATATCCTCCGAGCCGAAGAAGTAACCTAATGCGCTAAGTGAAGGAATGTGGTCAAATATAACTTTAAGCACTCCCAGCACAGGTATAGCAATCAGCATACCTATCACCCCCCACACCGCCTCACCTAATATCACAACAACAATAGTTACGACAGGGTTGAGGTTAACCTTATCTCCTACCACGTACGGCTCCAAAATATAGCTTTCTACAAACTGAGCGATAGAAAAGGTAATCGTTACTCCGACGGCTCCGGTGACCCCGCTACCAGAGAAAAAGGCCATACCCACCGCCAGTACATATCCGATAATATTTCCCAGATAAGGAATTAAAGAAAGTATGGCGGCAAGTATGGAGATGAGTAGTGCATTCTGCACACCGGATATGCTCATACCTAAGAAGTACAGAACTGCCAGAAAGATGATCAGGATCAGCCTTCCCGACAAATAGTTTTGAGAGACTTCGGTGGACTTAAACATGATCTTCTGTGCTACATCTTTCTTCTGCTCCGGCACCATTTTGAGGACAGACAGCCGGAACTTCCTGCGGTACATCAGGAAGAAGAAAACATAAATAAAGGTCAGCAGGAAGCTACTCAGAAAGCCAAAAGACTGGGTAAGAAAATCTGTGGCTTTGTCAATTACGGGTGAACTTCCAATGGATCGACTCTCCGATGATGTTTTTTCTTTTTGCTGTGTACTTCCTTGGCTACTTTCACCGGCTTCTTGATTGTCTTTTTCAGAGTCGGTGTTTTCACCGGAAATTGTTTCAGCAATCTTATCTTCCTGTTCCTGAATAGAGACACCAGTTTTATCAGCTATATAAGATTGGAGTTGTTCTATCTTGGGTTCTATCTTTTTCTTAATCTGAGGCCAGTCTTCGGTCAGGCTACTAATCTGCCCGGCTATGACTGCGGTGAGCAATACAAAAAAAGACATAATCACCAATACGGAAAGCAAAGAGGCCCAGGCCCTTGATAATTTTCTGCGTTCTAGCCAGCCACACAAAGGCAAGACAATCATGGCTAGCAAAGCTGCCACAGAAAGAGGCATGAGAAAGCTTTCTGCCTGGACAAGCCCCCAAAAAAATAAACATAGGCTCACGACCAAGAGCGCAAAGTAGCTAAGGATACGGTATGACCCTTCTTTCATAATGTAGTAATTAGGTTAAAAAATGAATGGTATAAGTGTGTTTCTGCATCAAAGGGGAAAAGAGGAATTTCTCGTATGGCTTATTCAAGATTGTGTTATAACTAAAAATTTTGTTTTCCCTTCAAGCAACAAAAAAAGTAATTATATTGAAATTCTTTTGCTTTTCATATTTAGTAATCGTAGATTTTTCTTGTTTCCACGATCTACGTGCATTGCACGTTTTACAAAGAAAGCAATAATAATTTTTTTAACGCTCAAAAACTACCCAAACGATAATAAGCATGCAAAATTCTAATCAGGATGATCCCTCAGACATACATTCTGTAAAAGTTCAGACTAAGCACGATTTCCGTGATCCACAAGCTAGCAAATGGACCAAGGCTTATATTTTCAAGACTATGCTAGATGGGGCCTTGCTGGTGCTCCCCCTTGCGATCATCCTTTTTGTACTCCGCCTACTTTTCAGGTTCGTGGTCAGCCTGTTGGTGCCCATTAGTACCTTACTTACTTCTGGTTCTGATGAGCCACACTGGTCTGTCAATATTATTTCATTAGTGGTGCTCATGCTTTTCCTGTTTGCGGTAGGATTAGCTGCCCATAACCGGTCGGGAAAATTTTACTTTACCTATGCAGAAAGGAATTACCTGCGACATATTCCTCTCTATACTATTGTAAAAGATACCGTCCAACAGTTTAGCGGGCTCAAGAAAATGCCTTTCAGTCAAGTAGTGCTGGTAGACCCTTTTAAGACTGGTGTCTTGATGACCGGTTTTGTTACCGAGGAAATTACCGATGACTTGTTTACGGTATTTGTTCCCACCGCCCCAAACCCGACCAATGGAAACATCTACCACATTCCCCGGGAATGTATCAAATTTCTGGAGGTAGGTACGGATAAGGCAATGCGTACGGTGGTCAGTATGGGTACCGGCTCATCTTGTTTGTTTCCTGACATGGAGTGTAACAACAACTTGGAACTGGAGGCAAGTGATGCTACTTAGTCCAAATTCGTTCTCAAACTGAACTCAGATTTATAGATTTCTAGTTAGATTTTGTCAAAATTTCAAATGTTTGGAGAAAGCATTATCTCAAAGGATGGTAATCATGCTGAAAAAACAGGAAAAAGCTTACAAATAGGTGAATTGATATTCTTGCAATTTATGGCAAGTATTTTAGAAATCTGTTGACCACATCATTCATTTCATGCTCATTTTAATATAAGTACATATTAATTTGTTTTATTCTTAATAAAATGAGAGTTTAACTGAAATTATTTTATATGCATGGATGATTTTTTGAAAAATATGCAACAGCTATTATTTTTATTCGTATCTTAGTATTGATCAAAGGCACAATTATTAGTGACCGTAAGTCTTTGACGAAATGGAATTCTTATTTAATAGCTTTTTTTCCAACACATAAACATTTTAAACCGGCGTAGAACTACATTCTGCCTGTATCCTACTGAAGAGCATATATGAATGAGGCTCGCTATCACTAAGCGATGCTTATGCTTATGACACGCACCTAATCGGTTTAACAAAAATTCACTTATCCATTTTACTGTATCAGACAGAAGGTAAGCAAGGCTTATCTTTCAGGGAAAAGGTATCTCCTTTTCAATGCATAGTAGCTTGAATGCAGGCTACTCAACACAAAACCACAAAAAGAGTAATTCACAAAAAGAGTAATGCCATGTTTAATTTTGATTTCTTTGACTTCGTATTTCTACCCCTGATGATTTTCATCGCAAGGGTATCAGACGTAACACTGGCTACGGTAAAGCTGATGTTTGTCGTTAATAATGCACGTAGGTTTGCCGCCATACTGGGTTTCTTTGAAGCCCTGATTACCATACTGGCTTTATCCCGCATCATGCAGGACGCCAGTAATATGGCTGCCTACGTGATGTATGCTGCGGGTTTCTCTGCAGGTACCTATATTGGTATGCGCATAGAAGAGAAGCTGGCTTATGGTAGCGTAATCATCAGGATCATCAGCAAAAAGATACCGGATGCCCTACTGCACCATCTATCTGAAAACCAATACCGTTATTCTATGGTAGATGCCAATGACCAGTCCGGTAACACACAGATCTTGTTTACGGTATGCAAACGGAGCCGGGTAGGCACCTTCCTGAAGAACCTGGAAAGTATAGCCCCAGAAGCCCTGTACACTATTGAAGGTGTAAAACAAGTGAGCCATGACCTGCTGCCGGAAAAGCAGAAGAAAGCGCCCTCCCTTACCTTAGGTAGGATGATTACTGCTTGGGGCAAAAGAACACAGGCGGCACTTTACCCAAGATAAAAAGGTGAACGAATGTTGAACTAGGATTGGTGAATAATGATGGAGCTGTATCTTGATGCGCAGGAAAACTGTGCAAAGGGATACAGCTTTTTTTTGACTAAATATATTAATACATTTCAGTCAAAAAGCAGGAAGAGGAACTGTTCCCGATCATGGACAGAACCGTTTCACGGCGACAAAGACTTAGCTAAAGGGACTGAAAACAGCATTTTAAAACAGGCAAGTTTAAAATAGACAGTAATCTTTTAATCTTCAATTTTCCAATTTGTAATCCACATGCAACTCACCGATACCATTATTATGATCAGGCCGGTTAAGTTTGGCTATAACGCCGAAACGGCGGAGAATAACCTTTACCAGAAAAAACCGGATCCCCATAGTCCGGCAGAAATTCAGCAGCAGGCTTTGGCAGAATTCAATCAGTTTGTGAAAAAGCTGGAAACCGCCGGGGTCAATGTCATTACCATAGACGATACGGTAGAGCCCACCAAAACTGATTCTATCTTTCCTAACAACTGGATTTCTACCCATGCCGACGGCACAGTAGTTACTTACCCCATGTGGGCAGTAAGTCGCAGGCTAGAACGCCGGGAAGATATCATTGCTACCCTGAAAAATGAGGGCTATCAGATTGGCCGTAAACTGGACTATTCCAGCTTTGAGGCTAAGGAGCAGTATCTGGAAGGAACTGGCAGTATGATCCTGGACCGCGAACAACATATTGCCTATGCCTGTGTCTCGCCACGAACACACAAAAATTTGTTTGCTGCTTTTTGTAAAGAATTTGGCTATCAACCCATCCTTTTCACCGCTTCGCAAACGGTTTCCGAAAGCGTTTTTTCAGATATCTACCACACCAATGTGATGATGAGTGTGGGCGAAAACATCGCTATCATTTGCGACGAAACTATCCGTGATGCGCAGGAAAGAAAAATGGTATTGAAAAGCCTGAGAGACAGTGGAAAAGAGATTATCAGCATCAGCGAAACGCAATGCAATCAGTTTGCTGGGAATATGCTCCAGCTAAAAAGTCAACAAGGTAAAAAGCTTTTAGTGATGTCGGAGCAGGCATACCGTTCATTGACAAAAGAGCAGATCAAACTGATAGAAAAGCATACTGATATT
>JBBSOG010000015.1:0-26738 GCA_038259985.1 Cytophagales bacterium | reverse complement strand
TATTACTCCCCGGCCGCAGCCTTACCGACGAACTGATCAATCAGGAAAACCCCAATGTTGGAGCTGGCTTGATTGAAGCTTTTGCTTACATTGGCGGTTCAGTGTTGATTACTTTATGTCTTTAAGCAATTCTAAAAACGCGGAGCATCAGGTTAGTAAAAAACTGAGGTCTAACGTACTGAAAATCGCCTTATTCGCCACCGGCTTAGCCGGAATTGTTGCCGAATATGTGCTTTCTACTTTAGCGAGTTACTTTTTAGGGGATTCTGTCTTTCAATGGACCATGATCGTCTCCATGATGCTTTTTTCTATGGGCCTGGGCAGTAGGCTCAGCAAACTTTTTGAGAAGCAGCTACTGCAAAAGTTTATTTACGTAGAGTTCTGTTTGTCCATTTTTTCAGCTTTTGCCGCACTGCTGGCCTACACTGCTGCTGCCTTAACCATGTATACTGGCTTCATCATCTATACTTTCAGCATCCTGATCGGTCTGCTCATTGGTTTGGAGATTCCTTTGGTAATCCGGCTAAATGACGAATTTGAAGAGCTAAAGGTCAATATTTCATCCGTGATGGAAAAAGATTATTACGGCAGCTTACTCGGTGGTATTTTTTTCGCTTTTGTAGGACTACCCTACCTGGGGTTGACCTATACCCCTTTCATTTTAGGCATTACCAACTTTCTGGTCGCTTTACTTTTGCTCTATGTTTTATGGGGTTTAATTGAGCAAAAAGTAAAAAAACGACTCGGTTTTACGGCTTTTTTGGTCGCTGCTGTTTTAATTTCGGGATTAGTATTAGCCAAGCCGATTATTCTGTTCGGGGAGCAACAGCGCTACAAAGACAAAATTATTTACCAAGAACAGAGCCGTTATCAAAAGATAGTCATCACCCAGTGGAAAGAAGATTACTGGCTGTATATCAACGGAAACCAGCAATTAAGTACCCTGGATGAGCAAATGTACCATGAGCCCTTGGTACATCCGGCGATGAAGCTGTTGCCAAACGTAAAAGATGTACTGGTGTTGGGTGGGGGAGATGGCTGTGCCGTTCGGGAAATCCTGAAATATCCGCAAGTAGAAAATATTACGTTGGTAGATCTTGATCCTGCGATGACCGAGCTAGGAAAAAACCATCCGGTGTTAAGTTCATTGAATAATGGATCAATGTTGGATAAAAAAGTGAATATCGTCAATGAAGATGCTTTTCACTTTTTAGAAAAAACTAATCTATATTTTGATGTGGTGATTATTGACCTTCCTGACCCAAAAACGGTGGAACTGGGTAGGTTATATTCCCAAGAATTCTATACCTTGGCCTCCCGCCAGATGCGCCCTCATGCGGTGATGATTACCCAGGCAGGAAGTCCCTATTTTGCTACCAAGGCTTTTTATTGTGTCGAAAAAACCATGCAAAACGCAGGTTTTCAGACGCAAGCGCTGCATAATCAAATCATTACATTGGGTGAATGGGGCTGGGTGTTGGGCCTAAAGACCAGCGATACTAGCTCATTTAATCTAAAGCAGAAATTACAATCCCTAGAGTTTTCTGAAATAGAAACTGCCTGGCTCAATAAGGAAGCCATGCAACTGATGACTTCCTTTGGGAAAGATTTTTTCCTGCCAAAAACCGATACTATTGAGGTCAACACTGTGCATAACCCGGTGCTCTACCGTTACTATTTGGATGGCAACTGGGATATTTATTAAAAAATTTTCCTGCCATTCCAACCATTTCCACCACATCACGGTCTAAGTCAGTAACAGGGTAAATTTATTGGAGAATGTGTGACCGATAGCCGGCTTTTAGACTGGCTTTCGGTCCATTTTTTTTAGGGTATCTATGACTTTTTCCAGTTTAGCATCATCAAATTCCAGGTGCGTTACCATTCTGATTTCGTTTTTTCCGAATGGCAAAGCGAGAATTTTATTTTCTTTCAGCCGGTTCAAAAACACATCATTACTCACGCCATTTAGAGAAAAGATGAGAATGTTAGTATCTACCGGCATCACTTCTTGAACAAAACTTTTCTCCTGAAGATGTTCCGCCAAAGCTTTAGCCCTTTGGTGATCATCTTTTAGCCGGGCTACATGATGTTCCAGGGCGTAAACGCCTGCCGCTGCCAGATAACCCGCCTGTCTCATGCCGCCCCCAAAAACTTTTCTCACCCGCTTCGCTTTTTGTATCAATTGATGACTACCTAGTAACACTGAACCCACCGGCGCGCTTAACCCTTTAGAGAGGCATACGGAAATGGTGTCAAAGTACTTTCCGTATTCTGAAGCAGCATCACCCGAGGCGGTCAAAGCATTGAAAATCCGCGCCCCGTCTAAGTGAAGAGGCAAGTGGTGTTGCTGACAGAGGCGATAAATGGCTTCAATTTCACCTAAAGTATAAAAGGAACCGCCACCCTTATTGACCGTATTTTCCAGGGCAACCAAAGCTGTCTGAGGATAATGAATATCATCGGAGTTGATCGCTTCTTCAATATGCGTTGCTGATAAAATACCTCGTGGCCCATCTACTAATTTGACAGAACACAAAGAATTAAAAGCGATACCGCCACCTTCATAATTGTAAATATGGGACCGCTTATCACAAATCACTTCTTGCTGAGGTTGGGTGAGTATTTTAATAGCGATCTGATTGGTCATGGTGCCGGAAGGGCAGAAAAGACCCGCTTCCATGCTAAAAATCTTCGCGGTTTTATCTTCCAGCTTTTTGACAGTAGGGTCTTCACCGAATACATCATCACCTACTTCAGCCTGCATCATGGCTTCCAGCATTTCGGGAGTTGGCTTGGTCACCGTATCGCTTCTTAAATCAATCATATTTTTTATCCCCAGAGGTTTTTCATGAGTAAATTATTACGAATTTTAAGTTTAATTCCTGGAATTCAAAAAAAATTAATCTGCATGCAACCCAAAAGCCAGCGTAGTCATCTTTAGTATGAATAGTTTGAATTGACATGAGCCTAAAACTGCACAAAAGCATCACCTTGGACCAGCTAGTTACTGCTTGCATTAAACAGGATAGAAAAGCACAACGCGATTTGTATGAGCGCTTCGCCCCGGTCATGCATACAGTTTGCCTTCGCTATGTGAAAAATACGGCCGAAGCAGAAGATGTCTTGCTCAAAGGATTTATGAAAGTGTTTCAGAATATTAAAAGTTTCAGGCAGGAGGGTAGTATTGAGGGATGGATTAGAAGAATTGTGGTCAATGAAGCCTTGATGTATATCCGCCGGAACAAAACCATGTACCTGGAAGTAGACATTGATGAAGCCCATGAAGCAAAAACGGTAAGGGTAGATCACCTGGTAGAACAAGACCTGATGCGCTTGGTACAGTCGCTTCCCTTGGGATACAGCACGGTATTTAATTTGTTCGTGATTGAAGGCTATGCGCATCAGGAGATTGCCGATATGCTCAATATCAGTGAAGGTACCAGCAAATCACAACTAAGCCGGGCCAAGCAAGTGCTGAGAAACCTGATCATCAAACAAGACCAGGCTTTGAATGACAAAAATCAACTAGGATAGTTATGAACGATTTTGATAAAATATTTTCTGATAAGCTGCATCACTATAAATCAACGCCCCCAGCCAACGGTTGGGAGCAATTGAATGCCGCTTTGGACAAAGAACAACGCGCCAAAAAGAAAATCATTTTTTGGAGAGTTGCCGCCGCGATTTTGCTTTTAGCAGTTGCTGGTACAAGCTGGTGGATTAGTACTAACCCAAGGAAAACAATGATTGCTGATCAGACTTCAGTAGAAACAAATGTCCTTGTGGAAGTTGAAGAAAAGCCCAATCCAGACTCTGGACAACTGGCTTTGGAAGAAAGTGTAAATAATGATCAAACAGAAAAGTTGGCATCCGTTTCATCAAAAGCACAAACTGAAGAACCGGCTGTATTTGCTGAAGATGAAGATCATAAGCATAAAAAAGTAACCACTGAAAAAAGACAGCTTCAACATACACCAAAAGTCAGTACTAATGTAGCTTTAGCGACAGAAGAATCAAGCGACAGTACTGCTTTGCTGCCAGGAAAGAGTATTCAAACCATTGAAACCTTGGCAGTACAGCCACTAGGTTTAGTAGAAAGCGAACTGGTAGCAATGGAGGCATTGCCTACTAAAGTAAGTCCCCCGGTGACGATTATCTACAAGCCAGGTGCACAATCCTTAGAAAACGAAGGTAAAAACGTGGCTTTAGAATTTCTAAGCGAGCTACGAAATGCCAATATCAGTTTCTCGGAAATCAGAAATGCGAAGACTGAATTGCTCGCTAAGGTTTTTAGTAAGAAAGAGAATGAAGTAACTCCTTAAAATCAATTAACCCATGAAAAAGATACTATATATATATTTACTGCTTCTTTTGTGGGGCGGTGCAATGTCAAAGGTATATGCCAATAATTCTCCTGATACCATCATCATCCGATTGTCGGACCGGGAGGAAATCAAAATCATTTCCAGTAGTGGTAACGAACTAAAGCAGCTTAGTGAATTTGATATTAATAAAATTATCAGGGAGTTGAATGAAAGAGCTGATGAAAATAATGAAAATGTAACGATTACGATGCAGGACAGCACTGGCACACAGTATAGTTTGAAAATAGAAGTAAATAAAGAAGAGTCTGAAATGAGTGAATCGGATGGAGAACGTAAACTTGAGGAAAAAGTAGAAAGGCTGGAAAGAGAAATAGACAAGCTGAGCGAGTCTATGCAGGAAAAGAAATATGAAGATAGAGAAGTGAAGTTTAACAAAAAGAGAAACTATGGCACCAGTACGTCTTTTATCTTTGAGTTTGCTTTTAATAACTACCTCAGCGACGGTAAATTTCCCAGTGATGATGATGAATTGTATGCGGTAAATCCGTTTGTATCCTGGTATGTTGCCTTAGGGAGTATGAATTCTACACATATTTCCGGGCCTTTGTCTTTAGATTGGGGTGCTAACATTAGTTGGTATAATTTCAAATTTGAAAACGAAAGGACAAGGATAGAAAAGCTTGAAAGTGGCCTTTTATTTTACGAAGATCCTACACCCGATATTTCTCCTATCAAAAGTAAACTGGTAGTACCCTATCTGAATGTAACCTTGGTACCCATGTTTGTTTTTGGAAAACGAAGAAACAGTAATTGGGAGCCTTTTTCCTATCATGAAAACGACGGTTTCCGGATAGGTTTAGGCGCTTATGCCGGATATCGTTTAGGGAGCCACTCCAAAGCAGTATATAAAGATGATGGCGACCGAAGAAGAGATAAAGAAAGGGATAGTTTTTATCTCAATAGTTGGCGATACGGAGCGAGGATGCAAATGGGTTTCCGTGGCGTAGATTTGTTTGCTAATTATGATCTTAACGACCTTTTTGTAAAAGATAAAGGCCCTCAATTGAATGCATTTAGCTTTGGATTTATTTTATAATTCAATCTCAACGATCAGAAAAGTGGCCAGGGTTCCTGTCCACTTTTTTTATGGCTTCCACAAATACCGTGGCATGAAGGCCGGACAAGGATTGTATTTATCTTTACGACTTACTTTCCCTGGCCTTTTGGAAACCTGAAGCTCCATGATCAGTGATATTTCATGAGAACCACCGGAAGATGCCGGGCCAAGTTTGGAAACGGTCATATCATAACTATAGCCAAAGTTCATATTGCTGAAGGACAGTCCGAAAGATACCGCTAAGGCGTCGTGGTTAATGGTTTTGGGCATGTCCTTTTGAATTGGAAGTCCTTTATACCAAAGCCCTAGCATGAGCATGCGGTAATAATAATTGAAGCCTAAATCTAGTTGGTCAAACCTGCCTTGTTTCCGGTAATTGAAGGAAGGATTGATGCTGGATTCAATACCACTTTTCATAGGCCCGAGTTTCATAGGAATTTTCATGCCTCCATGAAAGGTGGCTCGCATTGGTAAACGACTTTCACCATCCAAAGCTGATTGATTGGGTTGATTGATATGATGTAGGGCAAAACCTGCCCAGAATTTACTGCCATAGACAATCAGACCGCTACCAAAATCAAATAGATTTTTATTGTCCAGGTTACGGATATCAGGATCGGTGCTAGGCGCATCAGGATTACCAAATGCCAATTGATCGCCAAAAATCAATTTGGAAAAATCCATGCTTTGAGAAGTATAACCCACCTGAAAAGCTGGTACTACCCTTAATTTATCATTGAGTGGTATCGTATAAGAATAGATGGCGCCAACATTAGTGGAACTCAGGTTTGCCGTTCCGGCCCGGTCAGTAGAAAAAATGATTCCTACATTGCTATTGGAAGCGGGAAGGTTATAATCATAAGCAAAAGCATAAGTAACAAAAGCGCGGGGCAAACTTGCCCAGTGATTACGATAATTAATGCTTGCCCGATGTTGTCCGGTGGTTCCTGCAAAAGCAGGGTTCAGATAAAGTGGAGCGGCATAGTACTGCGTAAATTGTGGGTCTTGTGCCCTAATTTCTTGCCAAAAAATACAGCTTAAGCTTATTAATATGATACAGATGATATTCTTTTGTAAACCTTTCTCCATATGCTTTCTGATTACCTCACCAGCGTTAAATCCCCTACAATAGTCTTTGCATCTCCATTGCTCATGTCCAGTTGGAGTTTATAGACATACACATCTTTCTTACACAACTTACCTTTATAGTATCCGTCCCAGCCATAGGTTTTGTCACGGCTTTCAAAGAGTAGTTCGCCCCAGCGATTGTAGATCAACATTTGGAAACTGGTAACTCCTTCAAAGACCGGTAGAAAAACATCGTTTTTACTAGCGGAATTAGCATCACTGCTTCCTGGCCCACTGGTATTTGGCGTAAAAGCATTAGGAATGTTTACCTTACCACCGTTTTTAATAATGACGGCGCTGACTTTAGTCAATGTGTCGGTACAACCTCTATTGCTTTCGGCGACCAGCATAACATCATAAATGCCGGTAGCCTCATACACATGGGAAGGCTCAAATTCGGTTGAAGTGTTTCCGTCGCCGAAATCCCAGTAATAGTTTACTGCTTCTACACTTAGATTGACGAAGTAAATTGGCTCACTCAAAAATGCCTCTTGGGGCCTCAGATTAAAGGATGCCCGGGGCGTTTCATATACTTCTACACTAAATTCTTTTATGGCACGGGTAGTAATTCCATTTCGGTTGCTGGCTTCTAAGGTCACGGTATATAAACCAGGCTCATAATAGGTATATGTGGGGTTTTCTTGCGTGGATACGCCTTCTCCTTCGCCAAAACTCCAGCGATAAGTTCCCGGCTCAGCAAATCTGGATAAGTTGCGGAACTGAACACTTAGCGGTCGGCATCCGGTAGGGGGTTCGTAAGTGAAGTCAACTTCTGGATGGAAAGGCTCAATAAAGATTGTTTGCGTTAAAGTATCCGAACAACCAAGCGCGTTAGAAGCGACCAATTTGATATCATAATGACCTACAGAATCAAAAGTATGTTTGGGTTCTGCAAAAGTGGAAGAAGTGCCATCGCCAAAATCCCAAAAGTAAAACTCAGACCGCTGGCTCTGATTGAAGAAGTTAATTTCCTGACCGGGCAAATAGGCTTGCGCTAAACGAATCCTGAAATCAGCTTTAGGCCCTTTGTTTAAATCTACAATCAGGTCAATGTCTTTTTTAATTACTTTGCCCAATTCGTTGCTTCCCTGCAAACTAATCGTATAAATTCCCGATTCGGTATAAGTGTGAACCGGATGTAATTCATTGGTAATGGTTCCATCTCCCAGATCCCACAAAAAAGTAGCGGTATCAGCATAAAGTGATTCATTAGCAAACCTAACCTCCAGCGGCAAGCAGCCCTCAATAGCCGAGAAGCTAAAATCAATTCTTGGCAAAGTCTGCTTGATGATGACCGTTGCAGAATCTTCTTCAAAACAATACAGACCATCTGCCCTCATTTTCACTCTATATTCGCCGGGCTTAGCATAAGTGTGGTTAAGAGGGTCTTTCTCGGTGGAAGTATTTCCATCGCCAAAATCCCAGAAGTATGACCATGCACCGAAATTGGTATTGTTAGTGATGGCAATAGTCTTATCAGGAATTTCCATAATGGTTGGGCTTACCTCAAATGTTGCCCCTATATTTTCTTTTGGATCTACCTGTATATTTTGTGTGTTCAGATTGCTTACACATCCTACAATGTTTTCTGTTTGAAGGCTTACTTGTAGGTTATATGCTGAAGTTGAATTTTTCAAATAATGCGCCTCAAATGTTCTTTGTGTTAAGTCAGGGTTATTTAAAGGGGTAGG
This sequence comes from Cytophagales bacterium, assembly GCA_038259985.1. GTDB lineage: Bacteria > Bacteroidota > Bacteroidia > Cytophagales > Cyclobacteriaceae > Catalinimonas. The sequence goes on along the minus strand of JBBSOG010000015.1, from coordinate 18,474 downwards.
TACTAACTGCCAATCATAAAATAAGCCTGCACTTTCTGCTGTAATTCTATAAATCACAGATTCGCAATCCACTTCTATAATTTCATAAGTAAAGTCAGCATTGGGCACCGGGTTAACATCTACAATCTTCTCCGTCTGTGAAAAACATAAGCCGCTTTTCTCAGCCAGAAGCTTCACACTGTATTTTTTCCTGATTTTGGTATCATTAAGCAGGGTATAAGAGAAGTTAGCCTGTGTTCCAATTTCCGTAGTTTGATGTATGACACTACTGTCTGATAAATCCATAATTTCCCAATGATACCGGTCGGGGTTTAGGGAACGGGTAGCAGCATCAACCCTGAAGCTATAGGGCCGGGGAGAACAGTTTGTATCCAATCCGCTGAGATTAGTTACACTGAAGTTTGAGGGCGGGCCAGCAAACACTGTAATTGTCAAAGTATCACTGATAACATCACAGCTATTGACAGCTTTGGCCTCCATCCACACTTCATACTCATGATCAATGAATGAGGATTGACTGTTAATAAACGAGGTGTTGAAGTTATCCTGGGCAGGACTAACAATGGTATTGGTAACCACATTAGTCCTGAGGTCGCGCACATACCAGATATAGCTATCGACTGCTGTGGGCTGGTTACTGAGCAAGGTATTGGGGGTAAATGTAATACCTAAAGATGAACAGCCCTGTAGTTGGCTGGCACTAAAACTGGCATCGGGCAAAGGTTTTACGGTAACACTTTTGACTGTTAATGCTGAGCAATTTCCTTTTTGTGTACTCACGTGGTGGGCTACCTGGAAAGTACCGCTACTGCTAAATTTATGTTTAAAAGCATTTGCATTGGTGCTGGCATCAACATCAAATGTTACACCGTCATAGTCAAAATCCCATTCATAGGTATCTATCTGGTCGCCATTTACTATGGTGATTAAGTTGGCTAAAGATTGAAAAGTAGTACTGTCAAAAGCACAGACTTCGTTGGCACTGAAATCAATAGTAGGTACTTCATAAATATGTACGTAAGCTGTATCCCTGGTCTCACAGTTCACGCCAGTAGAAGAAGAAATCAACTCCGCCATATACGTTCCGGGAGCAGTAAATGTACGATCAATATATCCCTGATGTGCTGTACCAGAGAGATTGCTGAGCAAAGTGCCGTCGTGATGATAAAAATTCCACTCCCAGGTAGAAGTCGCCACAAAATTGGTAGAAATATCATGAAAGCGAACGTCAATATTTTGAGGAATACTTGGGTCAATGCAAAGGTTGCCTAACGGAAAACTATTGGTATCAGTGATGTCAATCGCTGCATTAGGCGTAGAAAGTATGTTGAAATCTACAATCGTTTCTCCCCCGCATTGACCTACTGAATTTAAATCTTTAGCAATAAGCTTGACAGATTTCGCTCCCGATGAATTGTAGCTAAAAGTGGGGTTTTTGCCACTTTCCGTATGTAGTAATGAAGTTTGCGTATCGTCATCATAAAATTCCCAAACCCATTCAAAATTTGAGTCCGCCGTACCATCACCATTATCATCTATTCCAGCGGTTAGGTTTTGAAAATAGATCTGGTCATCTACGCAAAAGTTAGTTTGTAATGGGCCACCACTATTATTTAGTCTTGTCTGGAATTGTGGATTTGATTTTTCAACTACAATAATTCTGGCAGTTTGGGAGATATAAGCACTATCTCCTCCAGGGGTTAATGGATTCAAATAATTACCATCGGTAGTATCTGCATCGTAGGGATTACAAATGTTCCAGTTTCTGAGGGTAACTTCAAACTGTTTACCAATATCTATCACCGTTGTCGTAGGCACATATATTTGGTAGCTTTGTTCTCCTGAGGCAATGACGGGACCAGGAAGTGCATCCACTGGCCCTTCAAATTCGTAAGTTTGAGGGGAGCCATTTACTTCTACATTTGAAAGACGTATTCCGGACAGACCAGTTCCGTATACCCACTGAATCCATCTAACGGGATTGTTAATACGGTCATTTTCTCCTGAAGCAGGTACACAGTTTAAGATACTATTGTCTATAAAGTTGAGAAGGGCTGAATTTCCCGCGCAGATTCTATATACATTAGGATTGACGATAAGTTGGCCTCCATTTTCATTATCAATATCCCATACCGTTACATTTTGGGATTGAGGAGAACTTGGACAGGTGACGCCATCTATTTTTAGCGTTACTATTGGATTATAATTACAATCATTGCCGTTTCTTTTGTATTTATGAGGAACTAACGCTTCGTATCGGTTGCCTCCTACATTCGTAGCGGTGACTAATTGAGAAGTTCCTGGAATGGTTTCATCACCCCATACAAATTCAAACTCTACCGTAGTAGGAGACCCCAATATCGTGTACCACACCCTCCACTCAAAATCATGTGGGGCACACAACTGAGGGACACTTTCTACATTATTTCCTGGGTTAGAGTAGGTTGCACATTGCCCTAAGGCGTTGTTATGATTAGCCAAGGCAATCATTAGAAAAAAAATGACTGGCAATCTGAATAAAAAGCCTGAACAAATACCCGGTAAAATGTTTATCGTAAAAGTATTTTTCATAAGGATAAACTTCTTTCTAAAGGCCTTTATGTAGTAGTGGTTTCAAATTATTCATAAAAATAATACAAAAACTAAGCCTTTAAGTAAGAGACTATGATGCATAATTTGTAAGGGAATACTAAAGATAGGAGTACTAAAAAATTACAATAAACAGCTGATTAACAGTGATTTAAAGTAAAATCTACGTGATAAAAATGTAATTTTAAAATGAAAGTTCCACTTAAATATGTGGACTTCACTCCTTGAAAGAGTAAGTTTAAATGCAAAAAAGGATGAATACGGTTTGGGATTTTTTTCTAAAAATCTAAAGTGAGTTGTAAGCCATCTGTGGGAATTTTTGAGACTTTCAGAGAGGAAATACCAAGGCCCAAAAGCCTGACATTGTGCTGAGCTAAATCAATATGAAATAAGAGGTTTTGTGCAGATTGAACAATCTGACTAGCATCCTGAAAGGCACTTTTGACAGTCGTATTACGTGTGTGGATACTAAAATCCTCATATTTAATCTTGAGGGTAAGGGTATGTCCGAAAGCCTGGCTCTTCAGCATTCTTTCAAAAAGCTTTTCCGCCAACTCTTCTACTGATTCCATAAGTTCAGTCAGAGTGCTCATATCTTGCGCGTAAGTACGTTCTACGCTAATAGATTTTCTGATCCTTTCGGGATTAACTATACGCTGATCATTTCCCCGAACAATGTCATAATAGAACCGTCCGCTTTTGCCAAATCTTCTCATCAATTCAAGACTAGTTCTGGTTTTCAAATCCAGACCAGTCCTGATATTGAGATTGTGCATTTTTCGGGCAGTGACTTTGCCAATGCCGTAAAATTTCTCAATAGGAAGTTTTTCCAAAAAAGCTTCCGCTTCTTCCGGCAGTATGACCGTAAAGCCATCAGGCTTGTTCATACCGGAAGCGGTTTTTGCCAGAAACTTATTATAAGAAATCCCCGCTGAAGCCGTTAATTGAGTCTTTTCTTTGATCTTTTGCCTGATTTCCATGGCAATCTTCATAGCGGACCCGATCCCTTTTTTGTTGGTACTAACATCCAGATAGGCTTCATCTATGGAAAGAGGTTCTACTAAGTCGGTATAATCATAAAAAATTTCCCTGACCTGCTGAGAAACCTCCTTGTAAACTTCCATTCTTCCTTTTACAAAAATTAGGTGTGGGCATAGTTTCTTGGCTTGTACCGATGGCATAGCCGAACGCACACCATATTTGCGGGCTTCATAACTGGCCGCCGCTACCACTCCCCGAAGACTCCCGCCACCTACCGCCACTGGTTTTCCTTGCAGCGCAGGAAAATCCCTTTGCTCAACAGAAGCAAAAAAAGCATCCATATCAATATGGATAATCTTCCTGATATTTTCAGCTATTGACACCTTATGGATTAGAACTATTTTTGTGCATTGATGTTGTCTGATTGAAATTAAACAAAATGAAAAGATCTAAGAAAATCTTTCTTTTGATTGCCCTGATTTTCTTGTTGATTATGCTTTATCTAAGTTATGATATCGCTAGTCGTACAACTTTCCCTGGATCAAAACCGAATTTGAAAGAAAGGATTGATTTAAGGGACAAATAAATTTCTTATTATCGATAAAATATCAAGTATTGGACAAAAAAGGCCGTAAAGTGAACTTGGATCAGATTGATCTGGAGAAGGAAAAAGACAAAATCACGGATACACCTGGAACTTTAGCTTTCCCTCATACTGTGGGAGGGGCATTGATCAAACCGGAAGACAAGGGTAAGATTAAAGGAAGGGCAGTTTCGGCTATGCACCAGCAGACTGACCGGCAGATGAAGCAACTCTACGATCAAATGCAAATGCTGGTAGATCAGGCGAATCGGTTGAAGCAGAGAGTAGAAGTTTCTGAGAGAATTTACTTAGCCCAGATGAATTTTGAACCACTCATCGGACATACATATTACTTGTATGAGAAAAAAGAAGGAAGCGATGTACTGTCGATGATTAGTCCTGAGGAGTGGGGAAAAAGTATGCCATTTAATAAACTGGTTAGCAGAGCTACTTTATTAGCTGACCATACCTGGGAAATAGACGGTTGAAAAAATACTAAATTAGAGCGCTGAAGCGTTTTTTTGCGGAGGCAAAACCTCTACAATTTGCTGAATTTGCTTTTTTCTCAGATAGTTTTGTGCCAAAGTATACATGAACAGATAGCCCAAAATGGAAAAGCTAATGGCTATCGTGGCATTCCCCAAAATGAACTTTCCGGAATAATGATATAGCTCATTAAAAATAGCTAAATCAAAATGTGTTGAAGGATTTGGCTGATATAATGAATCACCCAATACATAACTTAACCAGTAAATTGGCGCTAATACTAAGGGGTTCCAAAAAGCAAAAGAAGCTACAATGGCTACTTTATTGATTTTTTTAAAGAAGAGTGCGATAAAGAGTGCCAGAAAAACCCCAAAGCCAGGAGTTGGTAGAATTGCTATCAAAGTAGCCAATGAAAAACCCATGGCAACTGATTCTGCACTTCCGTTGCTTTTAAGAATATCGTCATGATATGCTACAATTTTACTTCTTAACTTTGCTGTATTCATGTTTTATATTTATACTATAAAAATACTAAATATTGTTTATATTCTGTTTCAATTACTAAAATTTATTTTAAAAAATCATTAATTAGTTATAAAAACATTTTGAACCCATTCTCACAGCCTTTAGCAGAATTTTTGCGTCCCAAAACATTAAACGAAGTCGTTGGTCAGCAACACTTAGTCGGCCCTCAAGGTGTATTAAGAAAAATGCTGGAATGGTGACGGCTAACTTCAATTATTTTTTGGGGTCCTCCCGGAGTTGGCAAAACTACATTAGCCCAGATATTGGCGCATAAATCAAAAGCACAAATATTCTTCCTAAGTGCCATAAGTGCGGGTGTCAAAGAAGTAAGGGATGTAATAAACAGATCGCAAGGGTTGATCCAGACTGTTCTTTTCATAGACGAAATCCACCGCTTCAACAAATCACAGCAGTATGCCTTATTAGGTGCGGTGGAAAAGGGGCAAATCACCTTGATAGGGGCAACTACTGAGAACCCATCATTTGAAGTAAATGCGGCTTTGCTCTCTCGCTGTCAGGTGTATCATTTGAAGTCACTTTCAAAAAACGAACTTCGTGAACTCACTGATAAAGTGCTGAATATTCCAGAACTGAAGAAAAATATTTATCTAAAAGAGGAAGAAGCATTATTTCGCTTATCAGGAGGAGATGCTAGACGGTTGCTCAATATCATGGAAATGATAATTAACCAAGCAGGGGATCATGTAGAGGTGGATAACGAACTGGTTACAAAGCTTGCCCAGCAGAAAGTGGCCTTATATGATAAAGGGGGCGAACAACATTATGACATTATTTCTGCTTTTATCAAGTCTATCAGAGGTAGCGACCCCAATGCTGCGGTATATTATCTGGCACGCATGATAGAAGGAGGGGAAGATGCCAAATTCATTGCCCGTAGATTATTGATATCGGCTTCGGAAGATATTGGCAATGCTAATCCTACGGCATTAGTATTAGCGACCAATTGTTTTCAAGCAGTTAACTTCATCGGTTTCCCCGAGGCGGAGATCATACTTTCCCAGTGTGCTACTTACCTGGCTTCCAGTCCGAAAAGCAACGCGAGCTATCAAGCTATTAAACAAGCAAAAAGCTTGGTTAAAAATACTGGTGACCTATCAATCCCCATGCATATCCGCAACGCGCCCACCAGTCTGATGAAAGATGAAGGCTACGGGAAAGGTTACCAATATGCACATGATTATGAGGGAAATTTTGTGCCACAAGAGTTTTTACCCGATGAAATTAGAAACACCAGGCTATATGAGCCGGGAGATAACCCCCGTGAAAACGAGCTGAGAAAGGGGTTGAAGGCCAATTGGAAAGAAAAATATGGATATTAAGTATTTTTTTCTAACTTATACTGATGTGACAAATCTATTTTGCTTACATCAACCAGGAAACGGTTTTTGAGTAATCTTTTGCCCAGCAATACGGGATATCTCATCTGTACTCTGTCGGCTAATGTAAAATCTGATAAAAAAGTTTCTCCAAAAATCACCACTTGACATTTGATGGAAAAACGATATTCCGAACTACCAAATGAGTTTTTTATCTTCTTTTCCTTAAATTTTGTAGTGCGGTATTCGTGATTATTGTAAGCTTCGTGTGAAGGATCTAATAAGCGGAAAGAAATAAATTCTTTTCCATTTTCTTCAATTAAACGGACACTGTGACAGTGAATTGCCGAAGATTCTGCCCCGGTATCAATTTTACAAGGAAGATCAATCAAGTTAAACTCGGGTAGATCAATACAATCACGGGTACCAATTGTTTTTTTTACTTTCTTTTTCATATTCATTTAAAAATGACAGACAAGAGTATTAGTTTTGATATACTCAATAGTTTTAAAAAAATTAACTACAAGACCTAATTTATGAAAATTGCCATACTATCCCGCAACGAAAACTTATATTCAACCCAAAGCTTACTGAAAGCAGGTAAAGAAAGAGGGCATGATGTGATGGTCGTTGACCATCTAAAATGTAATATCATTATTGAACAAAAAAAACCAACAATTTTTTACAAAGGTAATTACCTAAATGATTTTGACGCGGTTATCCCCCGAATAGGTGCATCGGTTACCTTTTATGGAAGCGCAGTAGTAAGGCAATTTGAGATGATGAAGGTATTTAGCGCAGTAGAATCGCAAGCGCTGATCAGGTCAAGAGATAAACTCAGAAGCCTTCAGGTATTGTCCAGGGCCGGATTAGGTTTACCTAAAACCGTCTTTGCTAATTACGCGAAAGATACGGAAGAAATACTGAGTGAAGTAGGTGGGGCACCGGTAATCATTAAATTATTGGAAGGTACACAGGGATTGGGCGTAGTATTGGCTGAAAACAAAAAGGCAGCAAAATCCGTGATTGAGGCTTTCAATGGTTTGAAAGCCAGGATTATCATTCAGGAATTTATTGGTGAATCCAAAGGCTCAGATATCAGAGCTTTCGTAGTAGATGGCGAAGTAGTGGGAGCCATGAAAAGAACTGCGAAAGAAGGGGAATTCCGTTCTAATTTACATCGTGGTGGTAAAGCAGAAATCATTGAGCTTTCTGAAGAAGAGGAGCATGTTGCCATTGAATCTGCCCGTAAGCTCGGCCTGGCAGTAGCCGGAGTGGATATTTTACAATCCAACAGAGGGCCGCTGATTATTGAGGTAAACTCTTCTCCTGGCTTGGAAGGCATTGAAAAAGCAACTGGGGTTGATATCGCTGGCAAAATTATTCAATACTTGGAAAGAAATGCTACTGCTTAATGGTTCACTCAATAAGTTCTAATAGGTCTCTGGTACTGATGTAGCGGCTTCGGTTGGTGTTGGCTAATACGATGATGGTTTGTTCTTTGTCCAATAAGCGAATAAAATAGGTGCGATAGCCCTTCCACCAACCGCTATGATAAACGATCTTGCTGCAATCGGGCTGTTCGTTAATTCTCCAACCTAAACCATAATTATCATGTGCATATAACTCAGGATTAGCGGCTAGGTAGGCTTCAGTAGTACTTACTTTGGACAAAAAAATCTCCTGGTATAATGCCTGGTCCAATTTAAATAAATCCTCAACACTAGAGTATATCCCTTTATCCCCTGTGACACCATTAAGATAAGTATCCTCGGCTTCCCGACGATTGTCATATCCGATTGTACTTTGTTTAGTGTCAGGCTCAGCCACTTTATCATACACATAGGTATCCGTCATCCCTAAGGGATCAAATATATAATTTTTCATAAACTGACTATAGCTCAAACCGCTGACCTCTTCAATGATTGATGCAAGTAAGCTATAATTAGTGTTGCTATAATTGTACCGGTAATTAGGGATATAATATATGTTGGGTTCGTAGGTTTTCATGAGGCAGAGCACATCATCGTTGGAAATGGGCACCTTGCGGTCCAGCCAATATTCATCGGCAAAATACATGTAATTGGGCAGTCCAGACCTGTGGGTCAGGAGCATACGTACAGTGATCCCATCATAGGGAAAATCAGGAAAAAAATGTTGGACAGAATCATCATAGGAAATCAGCCCTTTTTCTTTGAGCCAAACAATGGCTAATGCAGTAATAGGCTTGCTTACTGAAGCTAACTGGAAGGCTGAATTGAGGTTTAGCGTATCTTTAGTTTTAAAATCGGCATAACCATACGCTTTTTTGGTGATCACATTACCGCCATCGGCAAAAAGTATTGCACCATTGAATTGACCTACCCGATGTTTGGCAGCAAAATACGTATCTATGTCCTCAGCCTTTTGACTCATCCATTGTGCATAAGCAGTATCGTAAGGCTGTTCACAATCAGTAATATCAAGGTCTGGGGTGAGCTGTATATTTTGTGCTTCCTGTTTTTCCTCAGACTTTTCCACCTGACATGCTTGTGTGAATAAAATGATACACATCAGCAAGAACAGGCTGTCGGCAGTTAATTTCATTGATGGTTAGTTGTTTTCTCAGAAACAGATTTTTTTAAATTTATTTTGAGCTTACAATAATAACAAACGGATAATTGATATTGCTTTAAAACAAGTCCTTATACGCCCGGGATTGAGTTTGTTCATCGCCAAGATTACCTACACGCAGCAAGCTTTGGAAAATGTCAATGTAAATCAAATACCTCAGTGGAGCAGGAAAGAATTGGTTGGCATAAATAAATTTTATCATCAATACTTGCGAAAAGTGGTTCACAGCCAATGGTAAGATTTAACCCGCTTACAAATTTTTCCCCTTCAAATACTTAACTTTTATTCCAAAAATATTAATTTTTTTAATTTAAAAATGCTTGAAAACGAATTAAAATGAAGTTGACATTAAATTAATTATATTTTTATCTCAACTTAACTGATTCTAAATTTGTGTAACATCAAGTTCGCTTTGTGCTGATTATAAGTGTCCGCTCGTACTATTATTGAAGCCTTAAAACTTGTTTTGAACAAAATTTATGGCTTCACTTATTTCTTATCAGGATATTTTAGGTCGCAAAAAGGCCGCTCATTTACTGAGGCGAATGACTTTTGGTGCTACCAAACAGGAAGTTGATGCTTTTGCACAGTATACCCCACAGCAGGCAGTTGCAAAGCTGCTGAAAGACCCAAACCTGGAATTTCCACCTCCCAAAGATACAGCCACTGGGCAAAATTGGGTCAATCCTGCGCCCTCTGATGCGAATAGTGGTAACGAAACATTGATGCACCAAGTCAAATGCTGGTGGCTGGATCAGATGTTAAATGCGCCATTATCGGCTAAGGAAAAAATGAGCTTTTTTATGCATACCCATTTTACGACCATAGAGTCGCGAATGAAATATGCACCGGCACTTTATTATCAGGTTAAACTATTTAGCTACTATGCCCTTGGTAATTTCAAAACGATTGCCAAAAAAATATGCCTGGACCATGCCATGCTGCGTCACCTAGACGGCAACCTCAATGAAGTAGGGAAGCCCAATGAGAATTTTGCCCGGGAGTTTCTGGAATTATATTCAATAGGAAAAGGAGACCAGATTGGCCCGACCGATTATACCAATTATACGGAAGACGATATCATTGCCGCTTCCAAGATTTTCTCTGGATATAAAGAAGATAAAGATTTTTCGAGCCTGGATATAGAAACCGGATTGGCACAAGTAATCATCCAGACAAATGATGAAGGTTTGGCAGGAAGACACGATGCTTCGGTGAAGCAATTCAGCCATGCTTTTGATAATCAGCAAATTGCACCGGCAGAACTGATGAACGGTAAAGCCACCCTGGAAGCCGTTTTAGATGAGCTAGACCAATTCGTAGAAATGATTTTTGAGAAGGAAGCGACAGCTTTGCATATCTGTCGTAAGCTTTACCGCTTTTTTATGTACTATGATATTACGGATGAGGTAGAGCAAAATGTGATTAAACCCCTAGCAGTAGAGCTGAAGGCTTCCAATTACGAACTCATTCCGGTATTGACCAGTCTGTTTACCTCTCAGCATTTTTATGATCTGGATAATCAGGCAAAAGAAGACAATAACACAGGAGGCATTATCAAATCACCATTGGATTTGATGGCAGGAACTTTCCGCTTTTTTAAGATAGATATGCCTTCTCAAAATACTGATCTAAGTTTATTCTACGAAACTTACGATAAAGGCATTCTTAAAATCCTCAATGATCAGGGACTTGATTTTTACGAACCTTATGAAGTGGCTGGTTATGCTGCCTATCACCAGGCGCCGGCTTACCATCGGAACTGGATCAGCACAAATTATCTGGCGCGCAGGTATGAGTTTTCCAGGCTATTAATAGAAGGAATAAAGAATGAAGATGAGCAGTTACTCTATAAGCTTGATATCGTTGCGTACATAGATGACACTTCAAACATCACTGACCCTACTAATCCCGAATTGCTGGTCAGGGAATTGGTGGATTATCTACTGCCTGAAGAAATCACAGAAGAGCGCTTTCAATATTTCCGGAAAACTATTCTCCTGGACGATCTATCAGATATCAATTGGCGTAAGGAGTGGGAAAAATACAAAAGTAGCGGCGATGATTCCGCTGTGAAGATACAACTGGAAAGCCTAATCCACACCATTATTCAATCTCCCGAGTACCAACTATCTTAAGTTTTTATTTATGAAAAGAAGAAGTTTTCTTAAAAATATTTCTGCAGCTAGTGGAGGATTGATGTTGAATGGATTGCCATTAAGTGTTATGGCCCGGAGTGGAGAAATGCAGCGACTGGCCGCCAGCGCAGATAATGAAAGGGTGTTGGTCATAATCCAGATGCATGGTGGAAATGATGGGCTCAATACGGTTATTCCTATCAATCAGTATAGCCAATATTATAATATACGGCCCAACATTGCTATTCCAGATCATGGTAAGCGCCGCTTTGTGACGTTAGATAGTACCTTGACCGAAGAACAACAAACGGGTATTCATCCGGATATGATCGGTGTCAAAGAATTGTACGATCAGGGTAAGGTGGGTATAGTACAAGCGGTATCATACGAAAATTTGAATGGCTCTCACTTCCGTAGCCGGGATATCTGGTTTATGGGGGGCAATTATGATGAATACCTAGGTTCGGGCTGGATGGGCCGTTATCTAGATCATCTGTACCCCGGCTATCCTGATGCTTATCCTACCGCAGATATGCCTGATCCTCTGGGACTGGAAATTGGGAATAACGTTTCCTTAGCTTTCCATAGGGCCAATGGAATTCCTACAGCAGTATCTGTAAACAATCCTAAGCAGTTTTATGACCTGATCAACAGTGTAGGAGGGGAGCCGCCCGAATCAGTTGCCGACACCCACTATGGACATGAATTGCAATGGATTATGGATATTGAGAAGAAATCCAATCAGTACGCCGGAAGGTTAAAAGAAGTATTTGAGAAAGGAAGTAACAGTGCTACTGTACAGTATCCCGAAACATATCCTTACAACGCACCCAAAAATTCGCTGAGAAACGGGCTCGCCCCACAATTGAGGATGATTGCCCGCTTACTCAGCGGAGGCTGTAAAACCAAAATTTTCCTGGCCCGTATTGGTGGTTTTGATACCCATGCCTCGCAGGTGGAAAGTTATGACTCCACAATGGGTGTACATGCCGCTTTGCTGTACCACTTATCGGAATCGGTAAAAGCATTCCAAAATGACCTGAAAGGCTTAGGATTGGAGGACCGCGTACTTACCATGACCATGTCAGAATTTGGCAGAAGAGCAGCCTCTAATGGGAGTTGGGGTACCGACCACGGCACGGCAGCCCCTACGCTTATTTTTGGCAACCATGTGAAACCCGGTATCACCGGAAAAAATCCCGACCTCTATGATCTGGACAGAAATAACCTGCGCATGCAACATGATTACCGTCAGGTATATGGAGCAATCGTACAAGACTGGTTTGAAGCTTCTCCGGAAGCTATCCAGAAAACCCGCTTTGAAGACTTTGTATACAACGATAAGAAACTATCCCTTATCGGAAATCCGGTATTGGGTATAGAAGATTTATTCATAGCGTCACGTTTTTATCTGAAGCCTTGCTCGCCTAATCCTGCTACTTTGTACACCAAAGTTAATTATAGAGTTAACGTACAATGCACGGTAGAGCTTAAACTCATGAACCAGGAGGGGAAACTGATCAGTGCTTTGGTAAAAGCAGTGAAAAGCCCTGGTGAGCATCAACTGGAAATGGATGTAAGAGGATTACAGAAAGGAATATATCACATCACCCTAGAAGCGGGAGGCTTTCGAGATTCAACTAAACTGATAGTGGTGTAAGTCAGCTTTTTAATTATAAATAAACAATAAAACCCTGCTGAGTATTATCTGGGCAGGGTTTTACTTTTTAGTAGCCAAAGGGTTATAATTTGACTTGTAAATAAAAAGCGCTGACAAATTACATTGGTTTGTCAGCGCTTTTTATAATGGCTTTGCCATCAAGATTTTTAATTGATCATATCCAGCACTTCATTTTCCGTTAGTTTGAATAAGCTGATTCGGGGAAAACGCCCGGCAACATACGTTTTTCCTAATACCACTAAACCTCCGTCAGCCGTGGCAGTGATGTTGCCAATTTCATAGGGAGAAGTCTGTCCCATGTATTCTACACCAAGCAGTGAACCATCCAAAACATCGTAAGCATAGAGCATAATACGTTTGCTCCGGGAATGGGTAGCGTAGAAAATAATCTCACGGCCTTGTATCTCGTATGTTTTGATAATGACATTTGCCCGGGCATCAATCTCCGGAAACTGATTGGCCTCAAGATCACTGCTGGAACTCACGCTTCTTTCGTTTACTTCCGACATAGGAATAAGGTAGTTATCACCATAGCTGTTCTTGGAAAGGGCAAATGCTCCATTTTCTAAAGAAAGGGCAGCGTTAATATATCCCAGATCACGAAATCCATTCATAACCCCTAAAGGCTCACCATCAGAGGGGTTTACGAAGGTGAGGGCCATCGTATAGTTGTTGAACCCATTAAAATAATAGTAGCCTGAGTTTCCGTTTCCTGGGGCGTATCCATTAAAAAAGGGAAGTCGGGTCCCTGTTCTGGTCAGGTGTTTGATGATCCTTTCTTCCACATCTTCAAGGATGTCAAATTCTTTACTCCACTCTTTATTAAAACCGGGGCTTAATTTAGTCAAAGACGTTTTCCTTTCCTCCCGGTTATAGCCTTGAATAAGCCAATCTCCCTGGGCACTTAAATGTGCTGCCAAAGGATAAGTGATTTCCTGGTTTTGATAAACTACCTCGGTTTCTCCCCCTGCCGGATTGATTCGTAAAATGTAAGTACCCAACCGCAACTCATTCATGCATACCAGATAGAGATTGTCGTCTTGCCGATACATTTGGGGTAGGGCATTCACGTAGGGTTCCGGTAAGTTCATTTCCCACTCAAAAGCACCGTCCATGCCTGCTTTGAGCAGATGAATATTCCAGGCATCAGTAGCTGATAAAACCAGATAGGCGCTGTCATTTATTGACGCCACATCCAAAGGGTCATATATATCGGTGAAACTGCTGCTATTGTAAATTTTAGTAAAGCTAATGCCGGGCTCAATTTCGTTTTCTGAAATGTCGCAGGAAGTACCCAGACAAATCAAGCAAAATGCCACGGACAAGTTTATATAAGTATTTTTGATTGTCATGGGATCAAAGGATTACAGGTTTAAAATCTTTGGTCAGAAACTTAAGCGGAAAATAGCATCCCAGTGAAATCTCTATATTTTTGATGCTGAGGTCATCCTGCACATTACCAAAACCAGTTATATTCCGACTGCCACTAAACCTTTCTTTGGCATTTACAATATTGTGCATGCCATAGCGGTACTGCCCGTCCACATAAAAGATAATGGTGCCCAGGTTATAGCTGGCTCCACCACCCCCTAAAAGCCCGGCATGGGATCTTATAAATAAATGACTAATATCTGTGGATTGAGGGTTTTCTTTAAAGTTCACCTGCCCTCCGGAAGCTTGGTCAATCCCTTCAGTGGTGATGTGTTTTTGCGCATCTAATAGGCGGTCATAGTAACCGCCAAATTGGACGTAGGGCTTCAACCGCCTGCCCATCGGACTAAAACGAAACAGTAAGGGCAAGGATATATAATGCAATACCTTCTCATGATGATAAGTATGCTCAAGATAATTAAGGCTATTTTCCTCATCCTGCCAACTAAACTGGCTTTGGTACTGATAATTAAGCGTTTTGTAGGATGGGGACAGGACAACGGTCAGATATTTATTGATAGAAAAGGCCGCAGACAATCCCATCTGGGTTCCCAGATTAGTAGTGGCACTTTCGTATTGCTTTTTGTCGCTGAGAATATCTGCTGAAGGATCTATCAACGCAAAGTCCGAGTAGCTCTGGGAAATTATTGGGGTACTAAAATTAACCCCTGACCAGATTCCAATAAATCCTTGGGTAGAACTGAACAAATTTTTGCTATTGCTATATCTACCCCCTTGGGCTAAACAAGTGCTGAAGCTACAGCAGAGCCCTGCAAAAAATAATGCTATTATATGTTTCAAAGCTTTTTTGATACAAATAAAAGCTTGAAAATGGACAATAGCTGTAGAGATTAGTAGATAACCAGGATATGTAAGTCATCCTACGGAAATAATAAATAAAGCCAAAAGCAAGTTCTTTTGAGGCCTATGAGAGAGAAAAAGGAATATTATATACCCTTATAAATTGAAAAAATATAATAAATGTTGGCTTAATTCATTTTTATTGCATTGGTTACGGGTTACTCTTTCATTCTGGCTAGATCAGCCTCGGCAGCGATATACCCAAAAGCAGCCCATTGTCTGCCCTCTACGATATCCTCCAGGATCTGTTTACCTAATTTTTGCTCACCATTATACAAATAAAAGTTTCCTACACCGTATCCTTGTGTGGCCAGCGCCATATCTCGGTTAGCCAGGGGAACTTCAGGGCCAATGTTCAACAAAGAATCCGGGGCAATCAAGCCTTTATACATCAACAAACGTTCAAAATAACCTTCATTGGCTTTGATATTCATGTCATCTTGTATCCTGGCCAAAGTTTCTTCAGCTACTTCATCTTCTCCCAAACGTCGGTAGGCCATATAGAGCCAGTCGGCAGTGGCGGCAATGTCATCATCTGTCTGGGCGTATTCCATACACTGCTCATAAGCTTCCGCCGCTTTTCCATATTCACCCTGAAGGTAATACGCTAAACCCAGGTGATAATAAATGTTGAACTGTAAATTAGAGGGTTGATAGTCTTCCGGTAAGGGTATAGGAATTCCATTAGCCTCCTCCGTGAGTGGAATAGATTTTGCGAGCAGGGCACTTTTTTCCAGGTCTGCTACGGCTTTATCAAACTGACGTATGGAAATATAACGGTGGCCCCGATGACGGTACAGTTCGGGCGAATTGGGAAAAAGTTGAATCCCTTTTGAATACGATTCAATGGCCTCCTTATACCTTCCCATATAAGCTAAACGTCGGCCTAGCCAAGTGATATTTTCTAGTTTTTGAGGAGCATTTTTGTAATTGTTTAAAGCAATATTTAGGGCAGAATCATATTGGGCCTGTTGCGCTGCGGGCAATTCCAAAGCATACAATGTGTCTCCCAAAAGAGAAATGGCTTCGTAGGACTCAGCACTGGAACTGTCTTTCTCAACTACATTAGAGGTAGTCTGATTTTCCTGATCAGTGCTGGATGTACCACACGAACATACCAGGACAGTTACTAATATAAACAAAGTGAATCTAACCATAGCAGCATTTAAAGTATGTAAAACTAGAAAATACCTGATGATAAACAGGATTATGTGCTATTTAATTTATTATTTCAGCTTAATTGCAATCAGTAAATTCATTACAGATGGATAAATAGCTATTTCTAATGTTGAGTAGCTATAATATTAAAAAATATCCAATCTGCTAAAAACTTTAAACAACGTTTAAGCCATGATTAGTAAGGATTCGCTACTACAATTGTTGAAACAGTGGGATGAAACGCAAAAAAAGATAAATGAATTAATAGATGATCATGAAAATTCACAGGCCTTGGATCAAATCAGAGATTCATACAACAGGTTTCTAAAAATAAATTTGCCCGAGGGTGAAGATGAACAGCTTTTGCCCGTTGATAAGTATTTGCATTCTCTGGAATTTGATGAACTAAAAGTCCTGGCTGATCTCCTTAATAAAGAAGGGGAGGTATATTACGAACTTGAGGAAGACGAAAAATCCCGCATTAAGTACCAACAAGCTTTAGAGGTCTATAATTTCCTTAATAAGGAAGAGAAGCTATTTTCTTTTGAGAGAGAGGCGAAAATCGACCTGATACAAGAGCGATTAAAATTCCTGAATGAGCAGTCATAAATCTTTGTGCAGAAATTTTATAATTTCGGCTCACGATTTTTAATATAAGATTATCATGTCCAAAGATTATCCACAGAATCCGGAATGGAAAAGGGTACTATCTACCGTTGACAACAAAACCTGGAAACGTTTTGGGCCTTACCTTTCTGAGCGCCAATGGGGAACAGTTAGGGAAGATTATAGCGAGCATGGTTTTGCCTGGGGCGCCTTCACCCATGATATGGCCAGGAGTAAAGCTTACCGATGGGGTGAAGATGGCATTGCTGGGCTTTCCGACAATAAGCAACAATACTGCTTTGCTGTTACCATGTGGAATGGAAAAGATCCCATTCTCAAAGAACGGCTTTTTGGACTAGCTAACCACGAAGGAAACCATGGGGAAGATGTAAAAGAGTACTACTACTACCTGGACTCCACTCCGACCCATAGCTACATGAAGATGCTTTATAAGTATCCGATTCAGGCATTTCCTTACGCAAAGTTGCTCAGGGAGAATGGTAACCGATCTAAACAAGTCCCTGAATACGAGATCATTGACACTGGCATATTTGACAAGAATGAATATTTTGATGTGTTTGTGGAATATGCCAAATCAGCCGAAGATAATATACTGGTCAAAGTTAAAGTGATCAACCGCTCGGCCAAAGCAGCGGCGTTTCATCTACTGCCTACTGCCTGGTTCCGAAATAGCTGGTCGTGGGGACACGATGAGTACCGTCCCGAACTGATAGCTTCCAAAAATAAAAAATACATTAGTATTAAATACCGGGGGCAGAAAGACGCTTATCTGCACTATGAGGATGAGCCTGAGCTGCTTTTTTGCGAGAATGAAACGAATTGGGAGAAACTGGAAGGTGGCAAGAATGAGCGGCCTTACACTAAAGATGGCATCGATGATTATGTGGTCAATGGACTCAAGGGGAAAGTAAACCCTGAGCGAGTAGGTACTAAAGCAGCGCTTTACTGGAAGAAGACACTAGCACCTAATGAAGTATGGGAAACCCGTTTGAGGATGTGTACCAATCCATCTGACCCCTTCACCGATTTTGAACAGGTATTTTCTGAAAGAACCCAAGAAGCAGAAATATTTTATGCAGAGGTACAAGAAGGTATCACTGATCCAGACCTGTTAAACATTCAGAGACAGGCTTATGCGGGCATGCTGTGGAGTAAGCAATTCTACTTGTATGATGTAAACCAGTGGCTTAATGGCGATCCAAAATTTAATAAAAGCAATCCGCAAAGGCGGATAGGCAGGAACCATAGTTGGCGGCACCTGGTCAATAATAATATCATTTCCATGCCCGACAAGTGGGAATATCCCTGGTATGCCGCATGGGATTTAGCTTTCCATTGTGTTCCACTGGCCAGGCTGGACCCTGCTTTTGCCAAGCGTCAGCTATTGTTAATGCTTAGGGAATACTATATGCACCCTAATGGGCAAATACCTGCTTACGAATGGAATTTTAGTGATGTGAACCC
>JBBSOG010000014.1:0-26750 GCA_038259985.1 Cytophagales bacterium | reverse complement strand
GACCGTCCAGCATATTGGGCTGTGCCTTACCTGCCCTAATCTTCATAAACTCTCCTGAAACATGGCTGACCGCTTTTTTCATGTCATCATCAGCCTCGTCAAGATACATTTGAATTTCTTCTGTCATTGCTAGATTGTTAAACCAATGCTATTGTAAATTGGATGTATTGCTTCCATGATAACAACGTCATGGAGTTGAAAAAATGATTTTATGAAAAAAAATTAGTTGATTAAAGTACCCACTTCCTGTCCGTTTAATAAATTGTACAAGTTGCCGAGCTTGTTCATATCAAATACAATGATGGGCAAGTTGTTCTCCTGGCAAAGTGTAAAAGCTGTCATATCCATCACATTCAGTCCCTTCTGATATACTTCAGTGAAGGTGATATTGGCAAAACGCTTAGCCGTAGGGTCTTTTTCAGGATCGGCACTGTAAACACCATCTACCCGGGTACCTTTGAGTACGACATCCGCTTCTATTTCAATAGCCCTGAGGCTGGCAGTAGAATCTGTAGTGAAATAGGGGTTGCCAATCCCTGCCCCAAAAATGACGACCCTTCCTTTTTCCAAATGACGTACTGCGCGACGACGAATGAAAGGTTCACAGACTTGTTCAATCTTAATGCCTGACATCAAACGAGTGTATAATCCGCTCTTCTCCAGTGCACTTTGTAATGCCATCGCGTTGATTACGGTGGCCAACATGCCCATATAATCGCCCTGTACACGGTCCATGCCGGATTTTTCTGCCTGTACGCCCCTAAAGATATTTCCTCCTCCTATCACAATCGCGATTTCTACTCCTGCATCCTTTACCCGCCGTATTTCTTCAGCATATTGCTGAAGGCGGTCTGAGTCAATGCCGTACTGCTGGCTTCCCATGAGCGCTTCACCGCTCAGTTTTAGTAGGATTCTTTTATATTTCATTCATCTGGGTTTTGATAGGCAAATATAGAAATACCGAAAACAACTTGACAGACAAAAATAGCTAGATTAAAAAAAAATGCAATTTACTTCTATAAAAGCGGTCTAAACTCATTCTAGCACAATCAACTGCTGGTTCTTTTCTACACTTTTTCCAATTTCGGCATGAACCTTTTTGATAACCCCATCACCAGGGGATTTTAAGACATTTTCCATTTTCATCGCTTCCAGGGTAAGCAGGGAATCCCCTTTAGATACTTCATCACCCTCTTTTACGTGGACTTGCAGGATAAGCCCGGGCATGGGGGCCAATATTTCTTTGCTGCTTTGTGCATCATCTTCCTGCAAACCCATAGTTTCTATGAGTTGGTCAAAACGGTCTTGCAAATTGACTTTAACGCGTTTTCCATTAATTTTCAAGAGAAATTCTTTTCGGGGAAAATCAGTTTTGATGACCTCAACATTATAAGATTGATGTGTATGCAATAGATGGAACCTATTGTCAGCTAACAAGCTAAGCTGATAAGAAAAATCCTGATGGTTGATTAGTGTTTGTTCTGATTTTACCTCAACTTCGTATTGCCGTTGATTGTTAATGATAGCTTTGAGCATAATATTGTTTAAATATATCAGCGTTTAAGTTAACATTTCATTCTTATTAATCCATCATTCATGCAGTTTCTTCGCGCTAGTTTACTAGCAATATTCCTATTTAATGCCGCAGCTTGCCGGGTCACCAATTTAGACGCCCAAACAGATAATACGCAAGTTCAGGATACGGTACAAACAGCCCCGGTATTACCTCCTGCCCAAGATATTCGTAAAGAAGTTTTACCCTATCGTGCTTCCCACACCCGCAAGTTTGACCTTTTGCATACCAAGCTTGAAGTAAAACCTGATATGGCAGCGCATACTTTAGCAAGTGTTGCTACCCTTCAGTTTCGTCCTTACTTTTATGCACAAGACCGTTTATTGCTGGATGCCAAAAGCTTTAATATTGAGAAGCTTGTACTACTAGTCGATGATGAGGAAAAGCCCTTGGAATATAAGTACGATGAACAGCAACTGGATATCCAACTAGACCGCAGTTATACCCGTGAGCAGGATTTTTGGGTAAAAATATATTACACCGCTCATCCGGATGAAGTAGTATCTACCGGAAGCGCAGCCATCACGGAAGACAAAGGGCTCTATTTCATTGGCACAGATTCCGTAGAATTTACCCCTAAACCGATACAGGTCTGGACTCAGGGGGAAACACAGGCCAATTCCTGCTGGTTTCCGACTATTGACGCTCCCAACGAACGTACTACTCAGGAAATATTTATTACGGTAGATACAGCTTATCAGACATTATCCAACGGAGCCCTTATCTCTTCTCAATTTAATGAAGACAGTACCCGAACCGATTACTGGCGAATGGACCAGCCCCATGCCCCCTACTTATTTATGATGGCCATAGGAAAGTACGCGATTGTAGAAGATCAGTGGAGGGATAAAATAGTGAGTTATTATGTAGAACCCGCTTATGAGCCCTATGCCCGCGACATCTTTGGAAACACCCCCGAGATGATGACGTATTTTTCTGATTTGCTAGGGGTAGAATTTCCCTGGCCTAAATATGCACAGGTAGTTGTTCGCGATTTTGTTTCCGGTGCGATGGAGAACACTACCGCTTCTGTTTTTATGGAAAGTGTGCAGGTAGACGACAGGTCATTACTGGATGAAAACTGGGATGGGATCATTGCCCACGAGCTTTTTCATCAATGGTTTGGAGATTTGGTGACTTGTGAATCTTGGTCCAATCTACCGCTCAACGAATCTTTTGCCAGCTATGCAGAATATCTTTGGAGCGAATACAAATACGGTAAAGATGAAGGTGCTTATGCCCTTTGGGAGCAGGGACAGAATTATTTTGCTGAAGCTGAGGAAAAACAAGTTGACCTGATCCGCTACCATTATAGTAACCAAGAGGATATGTTTGACCGCCATTCTTATGACAAAGGGAGTCGTATTTTGCATATGCTCAGGGGGCGTCTGGGCGATGAAGCATTCTTCATGGGGCTTCATAATTATTTAAAAAAGCATGCTTTCACTTCGGTGGAGGTACACGATCTCAGATTAGCATTTGAGGAAGTGAGTGGCGAAGACCTGAATGGGTTCTTCAATCAGTGGTTTCTCTCCTCCGGGCATCCAAAACTAGCGCTAAGTCATAGCTACGATAGCGGACAGTTGAAAGTAAACATCCGACAGACACAAAATCTTGAAATAACACCACTATTTGCTGTTCCGGTCAATTTGGAAGTGTGGATAGCAGGCAAAGCCCAGGTGTTTTCACTTTATGTGGATGAAGAGAAGAAAAGCTGGAGCTTTACGCTAAACCAAAAACCCGACTTACTACTCTTAGATCCTAATGCAAACCTGCTAATAGAAGTTGAAGAGGAAAAAGCAGCCGATCAGTGGGCTTATCAATATCAGTATGCATCAAGTGCTATCAGAAGGTTGGAGGCTTTGGAGGCCCTGGCCCAGGATAGTATAAGTCAGGATGCAGCAACTATTTACAAAAAAGCTTTGAAAGATAATTTTTGGGCTATCAGACAACTGGCCTTGAATACTTTAGCTCTCTCTCCCCAATATCTAAGTCAGGAGGACATCAAAGCAGTAGTTCAAATGGCAGTTCAGGATAAAAAATCAATAGTAAGAGCAGATGCTTTATCATTACTAGCTGTAGTGGATGCTGATCAGTACCGGGGTGTTTTTTGGCAGGGCATGCAGGATAGTTCTTATGCCGTTGTAGGCTCATCTATTGCTGCGTATACCCTCAGCGATGCAAACGACAAAACGGGAAAATTCAAAGACTATGAAAAGTATTCGGATTTTAACATAGTGATTGCCTTGGCGGATTATTATGTGGAAAATCAAATTCAGGAAAAATATACATGGTTTACTGAAAAATTTAGCGAAATAAATGACGAAGCTTTGTATTACTTACTTAATTACTTTGCCAGATATTTAATAGATTTGCCAGCCAAGGAACAGCAGATGGGAATTGAGGTACTAGGAAAGTATGCAGAAAACCATCCGAAATATTACATTCGTCTTGTGGCTTACCGTTCATTGGGTTTCTTTGATGATCAACCTAAAGTAAGTGGGCTAAGAGAGAAAATCAAAAAGGGAGAGAAAGACTCACGCTTAAAGACTTTGTACGAAAGCATACCGTAATCCCGGGCAAAAAAAATCTACTTCTTTTAAAGTATTCGTTTGAATAAATCAAAAAAGCGTTTACTTTTGCACTTCCATTAGAATTAGAGGACTTTAAAAAGTGTAAAAAATCTGTTTTTAATAGTTTTTTACACATCCAGGGGAGATACCAAAGCGGCCAACTGGGGCAGACTGTAAATCTGTTGTCTTACGACTTCGTAGGTTCGAATCCTGCTCTCCCCACTGAATTAATGATTATTTTGAATTTTTCTTTCAAAGTAATTGTTTGGTTTGAACTTCAAGCGGGAGTAGCTCAGTTGGTAGAGCGACAGCCTTCCAAGCTGTAGGTCGCGGGTTCGACCCCCGTCTCCCGCTCTTTTGTAATGCTGATGCATTGCTTAAGCCGATGTAGCTCAGGGGTAGAGTGCTTCCTTGGTAAGGAAGAGGTCATGGGTTCAAATCCCATCATTGGCTCAAAAGCTGTGGGTTCATTACCTTTAACTTAAATTTATTTGAAACTGTAACTTTTTAGGAAAATGGCTAAAGCAACCTTTGACCGTTCTAAACCACATTTGAACATCGGTACGATTGGTCACGTGGATCATGGTAAAACAACATTAACTGCGGCGATCACCAAAGTGCTATCTGATAAAGGATTAGCTGACATTCGTGATTTTGCTACGATAGATAATGCCCCTGAGGAAAAACAAAGAGGTATTACGATTAACACTGCTCACGTAGAGTATCAGACAGAGAGCCGTCACTATGCGCACGTAGACTGTCCTGGTCACGCTGACTATGTAAAGAACATGGTGACTGGTGCAGCACAAATGGATGGCGCTATATTAGTAGTGGCTGCCACTGATGGACCTATGCCGCAGACCAGGGAGCATATCCTTTTAGGTCGTCAGGTGGGTATACCTGCCCTAGTAGTATTCATGAACAAAGTTGACTTGGTTGACGATCCTGAGCTACTGGAATTGGTGGAAATGGAAGTGAGAGAACTGCTTTCATTCTATGAATATCCTGGTGATGACATTCCTGTAATTCAAGGTTCTGCATTAGGTGCTTTGAATGGCGAAGAAAAATGGGTAGAGAAAGTAATGGAATTGATGAACGCGGTTGATGAGTACATTCCTCTTCCTGAGCGTTTGATCGATAAAGATTTCTTGATGCCTGTAGAAGATGTATTCTCAATCACTGGCCGTGGTACGGTAGCTACTGGTAGAATTGAACGTGGAGTAATTAACTCTGGTGATTCAGTGGATATCTTAGGTATGGGTGCTGTAGGTCTCAAATCTACTGTTACAGGTGTTGAGATGTTCCGTAAGATTCTTGACCGTGGTGAAGCAGGGGATAATGTAGGTCTACTTTTGAGAGGAATTGAAAAAGCTCAAATCAAAAGGGGAATGGTAATCGCTAAGCCTGGTACAGTTACTCCTCACCACAAGTTCAAAGCTGAGGTATATGTATTATCTAAAGAAGAAGGTGGCCGCCACACTCCTTTCTTTAAGAAATACCGTCCTCAGTTCTATTTCAGAACTACTGACGTGACTGGTGAAATTTCTCTTCCTGAAAATGTGGAGATGGTAATGCCTGGTGACAACGTTTCTATTACAGTTGACCTTATCAGCCCTATCGCTATGGATAAAGGTTTGAGATTCGCGATACGCGAAGGAGGTAGAACTGTAGGCGCAGGTCAGGTTACTGACATTTTAGAATAACATCTATTGCTAATATTCAGTAAAGGCTTGGCTTCCAGGGAAAATCCCTGTAAAGTCAAGTCTTTACTTTACTTATACGGGCGTAGCTCAGCTGGTAGAGCGCCGGTCTCCAAAACCGTAGGTCGTGAGTTCGAATCTTACCGCCCGTGCTAACCGCAAGAGAAATGAATAATTTTGTTGATTTTATCAAAGCTTCTTATGATGAAATGAAGAATAAGGTGACATGGCCGAGTTATTCGTCTTTGCAAAGAAGCTCTGTCCTTGTGCTCATTGCTTCTCTGATCTTCGCTGCTATGATTGGCGTGATTGATTTGGGTTTCAAAAACACAATGGACTGGTTTTATAACGCATTTTAAATATGGGTGACCTCAAATGGTATGTGGTAAGGGCTGTTAGTGGAAAGGAAAAAAAAGTAAAGGAGTACCTTGAAAAAGAAATTGCCATTAATAACCTGGGAGAGCATATTCCTCAGGTGCTTATCCCCTCCGAGAAAGTGATGGAGATGAGAAATGGCAAAAAGAGGGTACGAGAAAGAAATTTTTTCCCTGGATACATTATGATTTCCGCTGATTTGCAGAAAGGTAATGTTTATGATACCATTACAAGTATTCCCAATGTCATCGGATTCTTAGGATCTAACGAAAAAGGGGCTGACAAGACACCTATCCCACTAAGGCCTAGTGAAGTAAATAGAATTTTGGGCAAAGTGGAAGAGACGGACGAAGATGAAGTGAAGCTAGAAACACCTTACATGATTGGTGAAGAAGTTAAAGTGATGGATGGTCCTTTCAGTGGATTTATAGGAAATGTTGAGGAGGTGTTTGAAGAACGTAAAAAGCTAAAGGTAATGGTTAAAATCTTTGGTAGAAACACCCCAGTAGAACTTAATTATATGCAAGTAGAGAAATTAGATAATAGTAGCAACAATGGCTAAGGAAATAGTTGGATATTTAAAGTTACAAGTTCGGGGTGGTCAAGCTAACCCCTCACCTCCGGTAGGTCCGGCATTGGGTAGTAAAGGCTTAAATATCATGGAGTTCTGTAAGCAATTTAATGCCAGAACCCAAGATAAACAAGGTCAGGTTTTACCAGTTTTAATCACCATCTTCTCTGACAAATCATTTGATTTTGCGGTAAAGACCCCTCCTGCAGCAATTATGCTATTGGAAGCAGCTAAGCAAAAGAAGGGCTCTGCCGAGCCAAATAGGGCAAAGGTCGGTGCAGTGAGTTGGGATCAGGTGAAGACAATTGCGGAAACAAAGATGGCGGACCTCAATGCATTCAAGATAGAATCAGCCATGAAAATGGTGGCAGGTACTGCAAAAAGTATGGGTATTACAGTAAAAGGCAAGGCTCCGTGGGAGAATTAACAAACTGACAAATGGCTAAGTTATCTAAAAAGACAGCAGATATTTTAAAAAAATACGACTTTACCAAGCAGTATTCGCTGGAAGAGGCATCCTCTTTGGTAAAAGACATCACCACTACTAAGTTTGATGCTTCTGTAGATTTGGATGTGAACCTAGGAGTTGATCCTCGCAAAGCAGACCAGATGGTAAGAGGGGTAGTCGCCTTGCCGCACGGCACAGGTAAAGAGGTAAGGGTTTTGGTGTTGTGTACTCCGGACAAAGAAGCAGATGCAAAAGAAGCTGGAGCAGACTATGTCGGTTTGGATGATTACATTCAGAAGATTGAAGGAGGATGGACAGATATTGATGTAATCATTACCATGCCCACCGTGATGGCGAAGGTCGGACGTTTAGGTAGGGTTTTAGGCCCCCGTGGTTTGATGCCTAACCCTAAAGCCGGTACGGTAACTATGGATGTGGGCAAAGCCGTGCAAGAAGTTAAGGGAGGAAAAATTGATTTCAAGGTGGATAAATTTGGTATTATCCATACCAGTGTAGGCAAGGCTTCTTTTGATGCTAAGAAGATTGAAGAAAATGCTAACGAAGTCATTCAGATGCTTAACAGGCTGAAGCCTTCTTCAACTAAAGGAACATATATTAAGGGTATATACTTGTCTAGTACGATGAGTAAAGGTATCCAAATTGATAAAAACAGTATAGCTGGATTATAATCATGACTAGAGAAGAAAAAGGCGCACTGATAGACGAACTTGCTGAAAAGCTCAAAAATACTACTCACTTCTATATCACAGATACGGGTGGCTTGAGCGTAGCTCAGGTAAATGCTTTTCGTGAGCAATGCTTTAAAAAAGGTGTAGAGTACAAAGTGATAAAAAATACTTTGATCAAGAAAGCCCTTGATAAACTTGACACTGATTACACTCCTTTTGATGAAGCCCTAAAAGGTAGCTCAGGAATCATGTTTTCTCCTGAAATAGGAAACATTCCGGCGAAAATTATTGAAGATTACAGAAAGAAAGATAAGAAACTGACTAAGCCAGAGTTCAAAGCGGCTTCTATAGATAGGGATCTATTTGTAGGTGCACAGCATTTAAAGACACTTAGTGAGCTAAAATCCAAAAACGAACTTCTTGGAGAAATTATTGGCTTGTTACAATCACCTGCAACCAATGTAATCTCTGCCCTTCAGAGCGGTAAACACAAGCTGGCGGGTATTGTAAAAACCTTATCTGAGAGAGAAGGATAGTATATATTAAATAATAAACAAATCAATTTAAATAGCGTTTTAAAATGGCAGACTTAAAAGATTTCGCAGAACAGCTGGTTAATCTTACAGTTAAAGAAGTAAATGAACTTGCTACCATCCTCAAAGAGGAATATGGTATTGAACCAGCAGCAGCAACTGCACCAGCAGCGGTAGCTGCCGGTGGTGGAGATGGCGCTGCTGAAGAAGAAAAATCTACATTTGATGTAGTCTTGAAGTCTCCCGGAGGAGCTAAATTGGCAGTTGTGAAACTTGTTAAGGAATTAACTGGTTTAGGACTCAAAGAAGCAAAAGAACTTGTAGATAGTGCACCCAAAGCAATCAAAGAAGGTGTAAGCAAAGACGAGGCAGAAGGACTAAAAAAGCAGCTTGAAGAAGCTGGGGCAGAAGTAGAACTTAAGTAATCATTGAAATATTACTTGATTGCTTTGCAATTAGGCCTGGCCTCACAGTCAGGTCTTTTCCTGTTTGTATATACTTTTGAGTCTAGAGTATCCTTGAGCTTTAAGGAAACTACCTGTAAGTTTTGAAACTACCATTTTTATTCCCAGTAAAACATTAAAAACTAAAAGGCCTTGGCTAATTTATATAAACCCACAGAACGCGTCAACTTTTCATCCATTAAAACGGTACTTGACTATCCTGACTTTCTGGATGTTCAGGTCAAATCTTTTAAGGATTTCCTGCAGATTGAGACTCCCGCTGAAAGAAGAAGTAATGAGGGACTATTTAAAGTGTTTTCCGAAAACTTCCCAATCTCAGATTCCCGCGAAAATTTTGTGTTGGAGTTCATTGATTATGTCATTGACCCACCTAAATATTCTGTTGATGAAAGTATTGACAGAGGGCTGACTTTCTCAGTTCCGTTGAAAGCAAAACTTCGCTTGTCTTGCAATGATGAGGATAATGAGGATTTTGAAACTATTGAACAGGAAGTTTTCTTAGGAAATATCCCCTACATGACCGAAAAAGGGTCATTTATCATTAATGGTGCTGAAAGAGTCATTGTATCTCAATTACATCGTTCTCCCGGAGTGTTTTTTGCCCAAAGCAAACATACCAATGGTACCAAGCTATATTCTGCTAGAATTATCCCTTTCAAAGGTTCTTGGATAGAATTTGCTACTGACGTTAATGCTGTCATGTACGCCTATATTGATAGGAAAAAGAAGTTTCCTGTTACCACGCTTCTAAGAGCAATTGGATATGGAAGTGATAAAGATATTCTAGACCTCTTCGGTCTTTCAGAAGAAGTAAAAGCAGAAGAAAAAGGTTTGAAACAGTATGTGGGAAGGAAGTTGGCTGCTCGTGTACTCAGGACTTGGACAGAAGACTTTGTGGACGAAGACACTGGTGAAGTGGTTTCTATTGACAGAAATGAAGTGCTTTTAGAAAGGGATTCTGTGTTAAGTGAAGAAGACATTGATATTATTCTGGAGTCAGGGACGGAATCTATTATTCTACACAGGGAAGATGTTAACATCACTGACTATTCTATTATCTACAACACCCTTCAAAAAGACAACTCTAACTCTGAGAAAGAAGCGGTTGAGCAGATATATCGTCAGTTAAGGAATACTGATGCTCCTGACGAACAGACGGCACGTGATATCATCCAAAGCTTGTTTTTTAGTGATAAACGTTATGACCTAGGTGAAGTAGGCCGTTACCGTATCAATAAAAAACTGAATCTTGAAATTGATTCTGATGTACGCGTACTGACGACGGAAGATATTATCAAGATTGTAAAATACCTTATTGGTTTGATCAACTCGCGCGCGGTGGTGGATGATATTGACCACTTAAGCAATAGAAGGGTTAGAACTGTGGGAGAGCAACTTTATAGTCAGTTTGGCGTGGGACTTGCTCGTATGGCGCGTACAATTAAGGAGAGAATGAATGTGCGTGACAATGAGGATTTCAAGCCCGTTGACCTGATCAACGCGCGGACACTTTCTTCGGTCATCAATTCCTTTTTTGGAACTAATCAGCTTTCCCAGTTTATGGATCAGACGAATCCATTGGCGGAGGTTACGCATAAGCGCCGTATGTCTGCATTAGGACCAGGTGGTTTGTCTAGAGAAAGGGCTGGCTTTGAAGTTCGTGATGTGCATTACACGCATTATGGCAGACTATGTACCATTGAAACCCCTGAAGGGCCTAACATTGGATTGATATCTTCACTTTGTGTACATGCCAAAGTGAACCACATGGGATTTATTGAAACGCCTTACCGCAAAGTAGATGGTGGTAAAGTAGATATGAGTGGCCAAGTGCTATATCTGACCGCAGAGGAAGAAGATACCCATAACATTGCCCAGGCCAATGCGCCATTACAAAACAACGGTAAATTCATCAACGAAACAGTAAAGGCGCGTTATGAAGGAGACTTTCCGGTAGTTGAACCAGGACAAGTGTCATATATGGACGTAGCACCCAACCAGATTGTGTCAGTGGCGGCATCAATGATTCCTTTCTTGGAACATGATGATGCTAACCGTGCACTGATGGGATCTAACATGCAACGTCAGGCAGTACCTTTGCTCAACCCTGAAGCTCCTATTGTGGGTACAGGTTTGGAGGCTAGAGTGGCTTTAGATTCACGTTCATTAGTATTGGCCGAAGAAAATGGTGTTGTAGAATATGTGGATGGCCGCAAGATTGTGATGCGTTACGATCTTACCGACGAACAGAGATTAGTGAGTTTTGATGGTGATCTTAAGACATATAACCTGACAAAATTCCGCAGGACCAATCAAGATACTTGTGTGAACCTAAAGCCTATTGTGCTTAAGGGGGAAAGGATTAAGAAAGGCCAGCCGCTCTGTGAAGGATATGCTACCCAAAATGGCGAATTGGCCTTGGGTAGAAATATGATGGTCGCTTTTATGCCTTGGCAGGGATATAACTTTGAGGATGCCATCGTCATTTCTGAGAAAGTAGTGAGAGAAGATATTTTCACTTCTATTCACGTGGAAGAATTTGAACTTGAAGTGCGGGACACTAAACGTGGAGAGGAAGAATTAACTTCTGAAATTCCTAACGTGAGTGAGGAGGCAGTGAAAAACCTGGATGAAAACGGAATTATCCGTGTTGGGGCTGATGTCAAGGAAGGAGATATTCTGATTGGTAAAATTACCCCTAAAGGAGAAACTGACCCGACTCCCGAAGAAAAACTATTGAGAGCAATTTTCGGTGACAAAGCGGGTGATGTGAAGGACGCTTCTCTAAAAGCTTCCCCTTCATTGCGCGGTGTAGTTATTGACACCAAACTTTTCTCTCGCCCTAAGAAAGATAAAGACCTGCGTGCCAAGTCTAAGAAGGAAGTTGAAAACCTGAAAGTAAAGTACAAAAAAGATCTTCTGGGTATAAAAGCCACCATGGTCAACAAATTATCTGGCTTATTGGATGGTAAACCTTCTCAAGGTGTGAAGCACAAGTTTGGTGACGAAATCATTTCTAAGGGGATGAAATTCTCCAGGGCCAACATTGAAAACAACCTTTTCCCTGAAAAGAATATTTACAGGGATGAAAGCAATTACAATGTGCCTGAAGAAGCGAACCTGATTTCAGATTTGATTATTGATAACTGGACAGAAGATGAACATGTGAATCATCTGGTCTTTGAAATGGTCAAAAACTATAATCAAACGCGAAATGAGCTTACAGCACATTTTAAACGCGAACGTTTTACACTTGAAGTTGGAGACGAACTGCCAGCAGGTATTGTACAGTTGGCCAAGGTTTACGTGGCTAAAAAGCGTAAACTGAAAGTCGGAGATAAGATGGCTGGTCGTCATGGAAACAAAGGTGTAGTGGCTAAAATAGTTCGCGAAGAGGACATGCCATTTATGGCCGATGGTACTCCGGTAGATATCGTATTGAACCCACTAGGTGTGCCTTCGCGTATGAACCTGGGCCAGATTTATGAAACTGTACTAGGATGGGCAGGCTTAAGATTGGGAAGAAAATACAGTACACCTATCTTTGACGGCGCTACATTAGATGATGTGGCTAAAGAGCTTAAAGATGCCGGTCTTCCTGAATTTGGGCGCACCGAACTATACGACGGACTAAGCGGTGAAAAATTTGACCAAAAAGTAACTGTCGGTGTTATATATATGTTGAAATTAGGACACTTAGTAGATGACAAAATGCACGCGCGTTCTATCGGTCCATACTCTCTCATCACACAGCAGCCTCTCGGAGGTAAAGCACAGTTTGGTGGACAGCGTTTTGGCGAGATGGAAGTTTGGGCATTAGAAGCATTCGGCGCTTCTCATGTACTCCAGGAAATCCTTACTGTCAAGTCAGATGATGTAGTAGGTAGAGCCAAAGCTTATGAAGCTATTGTAAAAGGCGAAAACCTGCCTAAGCCCAATATCCCTGAGTCATTTAATGTACTGGTACATGAACTTAGAGGTTTGGCTTTAGAAATCACGCTTGAGTAAATTATTGAATGCCCCACATCTGCTAAGGATGTGGGCTTTCTTCCATTCATGAAATAAACATTCACCTATGGCATTCAAGAAAAATAGAAAAATCTCTAATGATTTCTCCACTGTAACGATCAGTCTGGCTTCACCTGAGTCCATACTGGAGAGTTCTCACGGTGAAGTGACACAACCCGAAACCATTAACTACAGGACGTACAAACCTGAAATGGGAGGTTTGTTTTGTGAGCGTATTTTCGGTCCGGTAAAAGACTGGGAATGTCACTGCGGAAAATACAAAAGAATTAGATATAAGGGGATTATCTGTGACAGATGTGGGGTTGAAGTAACCGAAAAGAAAGTGCGCCGTGAGAGAATGGGGCATATTGAATTGGTAGTACCTGTAGCCCATATCTGGTATTTCAGATCACTTCCCAACAAAATAGGTTATCTGTTAGGTCTTCCTACCAAGAAGTTAGATCAGATTATCTATTACGAGAGATATGCAGTTGTACAGCCAGGTATCAAAGCGGAAGATGGTATCAGCTATTTAGACTTCCTAACAGAAGATGAATACTTGGATATTATTGATAAGCTGCCTGCTGATAACCAGAAGCTGGATGATGTTGATCCAAATAAATTTATTGCAAAGATGGGCGCTGAGGCACTGGAAATGCTCTTGTCCCGTCTTGAACTGGACGAATTATCTTATAGCTTAAGACATCAGGCGCAAACAGACACTTCTCAACAGCGCAAAGCAGAAGCTTTAAAGCGTTTGAAAGTAGTAGAATCCTTTCGGGATGCCAAAACCCGTATTGAAAACCGCCCCGAGTGGATGGTCATCAAAATGGTGCCGGTAATTCCGCCTGAATTGCGTCCATTAGTGCCTCTGGATGGTGGTAGGTTTGCCACTTCTGATTTGAACGATCTCTATCGCAGGGTAATTATTAGAAATAATCGCCTAAAGCGTCTGATTGATATTAAAGCACCTGAAGTTATTCTTAGAAATGAGAAGCGTATGCTCCAGGAAGCAGTAGACTCATTGTTTGACAATTCACGTAAAGTGAATGCAGTACGCTCTGATGGGAACCGTGCGCTCAAATCTTTGAGTGATATGCTCAAAGGTAAGCAAGGCCGCTTCCGCCAAAACTTACTCGGTAAACGGGTTGACTACTCTGGACGTTCGGTAATTGTTGTTGGGCCAGAACTGAAAATGCATGAGTGCGGTTTGCCCAAAGATATGGCAGCTGAACTGTTCAAGCCGTTTATCATTCGTAAATTGATAGAACGGGGTATTGTCAAAACTGTGAAGTCTGCTAAGAAAATAGTAGACCGTAAAGACCCGGTCGTTTGGGATATTCTGGAAAATGTGTTGAAAGGTCATCCAGTGATGCTTAACCGTGCGCCTACATTGCACCGCTTAGGTATACAGGCATTCCAGCCTAAACTGATTGAAGGTAAAGCAATACAACTACACCCCTTAGTGTGTACAGCATTTAACGCTGACTTTGACGGTGACCAGATGGCAGTGCACGTTCCGTTAGGACATGAAGCTATCCTGGAAGCCTCTATGCTGATGCTTTCTTCACATAATATTATGAACCCTGCCAATGGAGCACCTATTACCGTGCCTTCGCAGGATATGGTGTTGGGCTTGTACTATGTAACCAAAGGAAGAAGAAGTGACGAGGAGTTGACAGTCGATGGAGAGGGAATGAATTTTTACTCTGCTGAGGAAGTAATTCTGGCGATCAATGAAAAACGTATCTCTAAGCACGCTTATATTAAAGTAAGAGCAAAAGTAAGGGATTTGGAAACCGGAGAGTTGACAGAGCAACTGGTAGAAACAGTGGCGGGCCGCGTGGTATTCAACCAGCTTATTCCTGAAGAAGTAGGTTACGTTAACGAATTGCTGACCAAGAAAAAACTTCAGCAAATCATCGCCACAGTGTTCAAAATTGCGGGTGCCTCAAGAGCAGCTAAATTCCTGGATGATATCAAAGAACTTGGTTTCCAATCGGCTTACAAAGGTGGATTGTCTTTCGGTTTAGATGATATTGTTGTTCCCGAACAAAAAGATAGCTTAGTAGAACAGGCTAAAAGTGAGGTAGATGCTGTGAAGAATAACTATTTCATGGGTCTGATCACTGATAATGAGCGCTATAACCAAGTAATTGATATTTGGACCAGGGTAAATTCACAGATTACAGGGGCATTGATGAAGCAAATGGAAGAGGACCGTCAAGGATTCAACTCCATCTATATGATGATGCACTCCGGAGCAAGGGGTTCACGGGAGCAGATCAGACAGTTGGGCGGAATGAGAGGGTTGATGGCTAAGCCTCAAAAAAACCTCCAAGGCTCGGTAGGTGAGATTATTGAGAACCCTATTCTTTCTAACTTTAAGGAAGGATTGGATGTAATAGAGTATTTTATTTCTACTCACGGTGCACGTAAAGGTCTGGCAGATACTGCCTTGAAGACCGCAGATGCAGGTTATTTGACCCGTCGTTTGGTAGATGTTGCTCAGGATGTAGTGATCAGGGCTTTTGACTGTGGTACAGTAAGAGGCTTAAGAGTAGCAGCTTTGAAAGATAACGAAGAGATCGTTGAGCCGCTTTCTGAAAGAATACTCGGCCGGGTAGCAGTGAATGATGAGTATGATCCGATAAGCAATGAGCTTTTGATAAAATCTGGTGAAGAAATCACCGAAGAAATCGCTCAGCGCATTGACAATAGTGGGATTGATGAAATGGAGATCCGTTCTCCATTAACTTGCGAGACCCGTCACGGTATATGTTCTAATTGTTATGGCAGAAACCTGGCATCAGGAAAAATGGTGCAAATTGGTGAAGCAGTAGGCGTTATTGCCGCTCAATCTATTGGTGAGCCGGGTACACAACTCACTTTGAGAACATTCCACGTAGGGGGTACTGCATCCAACATCGCTGTCGACGCCATGATCAAATCTAAGTTTGATGGGGTAGTGGAATACGAAGAAATAAAGTTTCTCCATACTACCGATGAAGAAGGTGAAGATAAAACGGTGGTTATGGGAAGATCAGGTGAGATCAAAATAGTTGACGAAAAATCAGGGAAAGTATTCTCTACCAATAACGTGCCTTATGGATCTTTCTTGAAGGTGAAAGATGGCGAAAAAGTGAAAAAGGGCCAGGAGCTATGTAACTGGGACCCTTATAATGCAGTGATTCTTTCAGAGTATGAAGGTAAGGTTGATTTTGATTCAATTGAGCAAGGGATTACATATAAAGAAGAATTTGATGAGCATACTGGTCACAGAGAAAAAGTAATCACTGAGACTAAGGATAAGGCCAAAAACCCTGCAATCCTTATCAATCCTTCGAAAAAATCTGAACAGGATGAGCCTAAAGCCTACAACATTCCGGTAGGTGCCCACTTAGCGGTAGATAAAGGGGATAAGGTAAGAGCAGGACAAGTGCTGGTGAAAATACCTCGTATGATGAGTAAGTCACGCGATATTACCGGAGGTTTGCCTAGGGTAACTGAGCTTTTTGAAGCACGTAATCCTTCAAACCCTGCGGTTGTTAGTGAGATCAATGGAGCAGTAACTTATGGAGGTATCAAAAGAGGTAACCGTGAAATATATATTGAATCCAAAGATGGGGTGAAAAAAAGGTATATGGTGCCT
Source organism: Cytophagales bacterium (assembly GCA_038259985.1). Taxonomy (GTDB): domain Bacteria; phylum Bacteroidota; class Bacteroidia; order Cytophagales; family Cyclobacteriaceae; genus Catalinimonas. The sequence goes on along the minus strand of JBBSOG010000014.1, from coordinate 10,164 downwards.
CTGTCTAAACATATTCTGGTTCAGGATAACGATTTTGTGAAAGCTGGTATGGCACTCTCTGATGGTGCAATTACCCCTGCGGATATTTTGTCTATCAAAGGCCCAACTGCGGTACAGGAATACCTGGTAGATGAAATTCAGGAAGTTTACCGTCTGCAAGGGGTAAAAATCAACGATAAGCATATTGAGGTAATTGTTAGCCAAATGATGCAAAAAGTTGAAATCGTTGATGCCGGAGACACAAGTTTCCTCATGCGCCAAGTGGTAGATAAATTTAACTTCAGGGAAGAGAATGACCTGATATTGGACAAAAAAGTTATTCTGGAAGCCGGGGATTCTTCAAAACTGAAGCCCGGCATGATCGTTACCCAGCGGCAACTTAGAGATGAAAATTCATCGTTAAAGCGACAGGACAAAAAGATAGTTCAGGTAAGGGATGCTGAGCCAGCTTTGGCTAAGCCTACTTTGCAAGGAATTACTCAGTCTTCTTTGGGTACAGAGAGCTTCTTGTCAGCAGCTTCATTCCAGGAGACTACCAAAGTGCTTAGCGAAGCATCTATCAGAGGTAAACGTGATGAGCTTAAAGGATTGAAGGAAAACATTATTGTTGGACATGCAATCCCTGCTGGAACAGGTATGCGCAGCTATGATAGAATTATTGTTCACTCTAAAGAAGAGTACGAACAACTGAAGTCTTCTCGTGAAGGTAGGAGGGAAGAAAGCAGAAGTGCGCTGGAAGCAAACAATTAATCAATGGCTGAAGAAAACAAAGGAGAAAAAAATACTAAGCGTAACCAGATTAGCATTGAACTTTCAGAAGAAATGGCTGAAGGAGAGTATGCTAATCTGGCTACCATAGCTCATTCAAACAGTGAATTTGTTATTGACTTTATTAGATTGATGCCTGGAACACCAAAAGCCAAAGTGAAGTCGAGAATAATTGTTACCCCTGAGCATGCTAAAAGACTTCTGTATGCACTAAAGGATAACATTGAAAAATTTGAAGAGGCTTTTGGCCCTATCAAACAAAATGATGATGCCCCTAAATTTCCCATTAATTTTGGAGGCATGATAGGAGAAGCTTAGTAGTCAAAAATCGAAGAACACAATTTGTTTTACATTAACATAATTCTTAGCTTTGCACCTTAATTTGCAAAAGCAGGACGTAAACGTAATAAATTAATGCCCACTATACAGCAATTAGTAAGAAAAGGGAGGAAAAAGCTGACTTCCAAGTCAAAATCCCCCGCACTTGATGCTTGTCCTCAGAGACGTGGTGTATGTACCAGAGTGTACACTACTACTCCCAAAAAGCCTAACTCAGCCATGCGTAAAGTTGCGAGGGTAAGGCTAACCAATGGGAGAGAAGTAAATGCCTATATTCCCGGCGAAGGCCATAATCTTCAGGAACATTCTATTGTTTTAATTCGTGGGGGAAGAGTGAAAGATTTACCGGGTGTAAGATACCACATCATCAGAGGGGCGTTAGATACGGCTGGTGTAAGCGGTAGATTACAGGCAAGATCTAAATATGGAGCAAAAAGACCGAAAAAATAACCCGCTATGAGGAAGACAAAACCTAAGAAAAGGTATGTATTACCTGATCCTAAATTTAATGACACGCAGGTAACCCGTTTTGTAAACTACATGATGGTAGACGGAAAGAAAAGCGTGGCTTACACTATTTTCTATGATGCTATAAACATCGTAGAAGAACGAACTAATGAGAATGGTTTAGAGATTTGGAAGAAAGCGCTGAATAACATTATACCTTCTGTAGAAGTAAAGAGCAGACGGGTGGGTGGTGCTACATTTCAGGTACCCTTAGAAGTGCGTCCTTCCAGAAAAACGTCTTTGGGTATCAAATGGATGATCCGTTACGCAAGATTACGTGGCGAGAAAACTATGGCACAGAGGCTTGCGGGAGAAATTGTTGCTGGTTCTAAAGGAGAGGGTGCCGCAGTGAAGAAAAAAGATGATACCCACAGAATGGCGGAGGCAAACAAGGCATTCTCACATTTTAAGTTTTAAGTAATGGCAAAGAGAGACTTACGATTTTTACGTAATATAGGCATCATGGCCCACATCGATGCAGGAAAGACTACGACGACTGAGCGTATTTTATTTTATACCGGACTCACGCATAAGATCGGGGAAGTACATGAAGGTGCTGCCACCATGGACTGGATGGAGCAGGAGCAGGAGCGGGGGATTACCATCACCTCAGCGGCAACTACCACTTTTTGGAAATATCCTATGGTGCAGGGGCAGCCGGTAGAAGATACCAATGATTACCGGGTTAATATCATAGACACGCCTGGTCACGTTGATTTTACGGTTGAAGTAGAGCGTTCACTACGGGTATTGGATGGAGCTATTGCCTTATTCTGTGCAGTTTCAGGAGTGGAGCCTCAATCGGAAACGGTATGGCGTCAGGCAGATAAATATAGAGTGCCTAGAATCTGTTTTGTTAACAAAATGGACCGTGCTGGTGCGGATTTCTTCAATGTAATTAAAGAAATCAAAGAAAAACTAAATGCTAAGCCTGTTCCTCTACAAATCCCTATCGGGGCTGAAGAAACCTTCAAAGGTGTAGTTGATCTGATTGTCAATAAAGCAATCATTTGGGATGAGGATAATTATGGTATGACTTATACTTATATGGACATACCTGAGGAATTGAAGGAAACAGCGGAAGAATGGCGTCAAAATCTTATAGAGGCTGTTGCGGAATATGATGATACACTATTAGAAAAATTCTTTGACGATCCTGATTCTATCTCAGTAGAAGAAATAATGGCAGCGGTGCGCAAAGCGGTAATAGACATGTCTTTTTCTCCCGTCCTTTGTGGCTCAGCTTTCAAAAATAAGGGTGTACAAGCAGTATTAGATGCGGTTTGTGAGTATCTTCCTTCTCCTTTAGACATGCCTCCGATTATTGGTCATGCCCCTGACGATGAAGAAAAGAAAATCACACGTAAACCTGATCCTGACGAGCCATTTTCTGCACTAGCTTTTAAGATTGCTACTGACCCATATGTAGGTAGATTGGCTTTCTTCCGGGTATATTCTGGTAAGTTAGAATCCGGTTCTTATGTCCACAACATGAGGACAGATAAGAAAGAAAGGATTTCCCGCTTGCTTCAGATGCACGCTAACAAGCAGAACCAAATACCAATGGTAGAAGCAGGTGATATTGCTGCAGGTGTTGGTTTTAAAGATATTAAAACCGGTGATACACTGACTGACGAAAAACACCAGGTGGTATTAGAGTCTATGTCTTTTCCTGAGCCAGTAATTGGTTATGCAATTGAGCCTAAAACACAGGATGACGTAGATAAGCTGGGTATGGCAATATCCAAATTAGTTGAAGAAGACCCTACCTTAAAGGTAAATACCGATCAGGAAACTGGTCAGACCATTTTGAGAGGAATGGGAGAACTTCACTTAGATATTATCATTGACCGCTTGAAGAGAGAGTTCAAGGTAGAGATTAATCAGGGAGCTCCTCAAGTAGCATATAAAGAAACGATTACCGAAACAGTCCAGCATAAAGAAGTTTACAAGAAGCAATCTGGCGGTAAAGGTAAGTTTGCTGACATCGGCTTTGAAATAGGCCCAAGAGAAGACGACAAAGTAGGTCTGGACTTTGATAATGCTATTGTAGGAGGCAAGATTCCTAAAGAATTTATTCCTGCAATACAAAAAGGTTTTGAATCAGCCATGTCTAATGGACCGTTGGCAGGCTATCCTATAGAAGCGATGAGGGTCAAACTTTATGATGGATCTTTCCATGATGTAGACTCAGATTCACTATCTTTTGAAATGGCAGCCCGATTAGGTTACAAGGCAGCTGCTAAAAAAGCTAAACCAGTTTTACTTGAGCCAATTATGGCAGTAGAAGTGGTATGTCCTGAAGAATATACAGGGCCTGTTACAGGTGACCTCAACAAGAGAAGAGGTTTGATGAAAGGCATGGATTCTAAGGGTGGTGCGCAGGTGCTGAAAGCAGATGTGCCTTTGTCAGAGCTTTTTGGATATATTACCGATTTAAGAACCATTTCTTCTGGTAGAGCGGTAGCAAGTCTTACTTTCTCACATTATGATCCTGTCCCCAATAACTTAGCTGAAGCAGTTATTGCAAAAGCCAACGGTGTAGCAGTAAAAAATTAAAAACAATTCTGGGTATACAAATATTATGAATCAGAAAATTCGCATTAAGCTTAAGTCATACGATCACAACTTGGTGGATAAATCTTCCGAAAAGATAGTTCGTGCAGTAAAGACAACAGGTGCTGTGGTGAGTGGGCCTATTCCCTTGCCTACACGTAAAGAGATATTTACTGTTCTGCGCTCACCACACGTTAATAAAAAAGCTCGTGAGCAGTTCCAACTTTGCACTTACAAGCGTCTGGTGGACATTTACTCTAGCAGCACTAAAACTGTAGATGCTTTAATGAAACTAGAGCTTCCCAGTGGTGTAGATGTAGAAATTAAAGTATAAGCTGTTAGCTTATCCAAGTAAAGAACCAATTCTTCTTTTTAGAATTGGTTCTTTTTTGTCTATAATGGAAACCAAACTCTCAAAAAAAGAGAGATTTGCACTGAATAAGTCTATGTAATATTTGATAAGGAAGAAAAAATATCTAAATTTGCAGTCTTTTACAGAAAAACGCCTGAAAACGGATAGATAATAATTTAATAATGTCTGGAATAATCGGAAAGAAAATTGGTATGACTAGCATCTATGGTGCCGATGGACGTAGTGTCGCATGCACGCTGATAGAAGCTGGTCCTTGTGTAATTACACATGTGAAAAATGACAGTACGGATGGCTATACAGCGGTTCAGTTGGCTTACGGTGAGAAGAAATTAAAACAAACACCTAGAGCGTTGAAGGGACATTTTGATAGAGCTAATACTACGCCTAAGAAAAAAGTTGTTGAATTCAGAGATTTTAGGGTTGAATTTGAAGATGATGTGAAGTTAGGGAAAGAAGTATTGGTAGGAGAAGTATTTAAAGAAGGGGATTTTCTCGATGCAATAGGTACTTCCAAAGGAAAAGGTTTTCAGGGTGTAGTAAAAAGACATGGATTTGGTGGAGTTGGTCAGGCAACGCACGGACAGCACAACCGTGGTAGAGCACCAGGTTCTATTGGTGCCTGTTCTTTTCCTTCTAGGGTATTTAAGGGCATGCGAATGGCTGGTAGAACTGGTGGAAGAAGGGTTAAAATGATTAACCTTCAGGTTTTAAGGATTGTAAATGACAAAAACCTTATTGTCGTAAGTGGTTCTGTACCTGGTTCAAAAAACTCATATATTGTACTTGAGAAGTAATATCATGAAAGTTAACGTAAAAAATATAAAAGGGGAAGATACCGGAAGATCAGTGGAACTGATTGATGATATTTATGGAGTTGAACCTAATGACCATGCCGTATATCTTGATGTGAAACAATACCTTGCTAATCAGAGACAGGGAACACATAAATCAAAAGAAAGAGCAGAAATCGCAGGGTCTACCAAAAAGATTAAAAAGCAAAAGGGAACAGGTACTGCACGTGCTGGTAGTATTAAGTCCCCGGTTTTTAGAGGAGGAGGCCGCGTATTTGGCCCTCGTCCCCGTGATTATAGCTTTAAATTGAACAAAAAACTTAAAAGGCTCGCGCGTAAGACAGCTTTGTCATATAAGGTAAAAAATGAGAAGATAACTGTTTTGGAAAATTTCAGTTTAGATGCTCCTAAGACAAAATCTTTCTTGGATATCCTTAGTGCACTTTCTGTAAGAGATAGTAAGACCTTAATTATACTTGATAGCGTAAACGCTAATATCTACCTCTCATCTCGCAACATTCCCCATGCAAAAGTAATCACTGTAGATAAGTTGAACACTTATGAGGTTATGAATGCAAAGCACTTGCTACTCAATGAAGGAGCTGTAGAGAAAATTGAATCTATGTTTAATTCAAAAGTTACCGCTTAAGCTATGGAGATATTAAAGAAGCCTCTGGTGACAGAAAAAATTTCGGCACTGAATGAAAGCGGTAAGTATGGATTTTTGGTTGATCGCAGAGCGAATAAGGTTCAAATCCGAGAAGCCGTTGAGAAAATGTACGGAGTAACCGTGGAGAAAGTATCCACGATGAATTATCAGGGAAAAGTGAAAAGCCGCTATACCAAATCAAAGGTAGTTAGTGGAAAAAAGCCTTCCTTCAAAAAAGCTATTGTAAAAGTGGCTGAAGGTGAAGTAATAGATTTTTACAGTGGAATTTAATTAGAATATAAGAGTGCTATGGCAGTAAAGAAATTAAGGCCGATAACTCCAGGACAGAGACACCGACAAGCTCCTAGCTTCGCTGACGTGAGCAAAAAGGAACCGGAAAAGTCCCTGCTTGTTACTTTAAAGAAATCGGGAGGTAGGAATAACCAAGGACGCATGACTATGCGCTACTTGGGCGGGGGGCATAAGCGAAAAATTCGTATTATCGATTTTAAGAGAAATAAATATGATGTTCCTGCTACAGTAAATGCTATTGAGTATGATCCCAATCGTTCCGCTCGTTTAGCTTTGTTATTTTATGCAGATGGAAGTAAGTCATACATTCTGGCCCCGGTTGGACTGGAGGTAGGGCAACAAGTAATTTCCGGAAAATCAGTAGCTCCTGAAGTAGGAAATGCACTACCACTTTCTTCTTTACCATTAGGTACTGTAGTCCATAATATTGAACTAAATCCAGGAAGAGGTGGACAAATGGCAAGAAGTGCCGGTGCATATGCGCAATTACTTGCACGCGATGGAAAACATGCTACCCTTAAGCTTCCTTCTGGTGAAATGCGTATGGTTTTGAGCGCTTGTACTGCAACTGTTGGTTCTGTTTCCAATGTTGATCACATGAATGAAGTCCTTGGAAAAGCTGGTAGGAAAAGATGGAAGGGGAGAAGGCCTAGAGTGAGAGGTGTAGTTATGAATCCTGTTGACCACCCTATGGGCGGTGGTGAAGGTAGAGCTTCTGGTGGGCATCCTCGTTCAAGGAATGGTATCAAGTCAAAAGGACAAAAGACTAGGACGCCTAAGAAATATTCAAATAGATTAATCATTAGCAGAAAGAAAAAATAATGGCACGCTCTCTAAAGAAAGGTCCTTATATTGATTTTCGTTTGGAAAATAAGGTTGATACAATGAATCAATCAAACAAAAAATCAGTAATCAAAACTTGGTCACGTCGTTCCATGGTTTCTCCAGATTTTGTCGGACATACCTTTGCAGTTCATAATGGAAACAAGTTCATTCCGGTTTATGTCACAGAAAACATGGTAGGCCATAAACTTGGGGAATTTGCCCCTACTAGAAATTTCCGCGGTCATATCTCTAAGAAAGATAAAGGTAAAAGATAATCATGGAAGCAATCGCAAAATTAAATAATGTACCTACCCCGCCGCGGAAAATGCGCTTGGTAGCAGATATGATTCGTGGACGTAATGTAAGTGAAGCTTTAAACATGTTAAAGTTTGAAGCTAAACAAGGCGCTCCTAGGATGGAAAAGTTGCTGTTATCTGCAGTAGCTAACTGGCAGGAAAAAAATGAAGATGCCAGATTAGAAGATGCTGACCTTTTTGTCAAAGAAGTAAAGGTGGACGGTGGTAGAATGCTAAAAAGGCTTAGACCTGCTCCACAAGGTCGTGCACACAGAATTCGCAAAAGATCTAATCATATTACAATGGTTGTAGATAGCAGGCTAGAGGAAAACGAATCAGCAACTAAAAATAAAGAATAAACTACATCAGAATTAATAAAGTAGCTATATGGGACAGAAAATTAACCCTATAGGTTTTAGACTAGGTATTGTAAAAGGTTGGGATTCTAACTGGTATGGCGGTAAGGATTTTTCAAACAAACTAGTTGAAGACCACGAGATAAGAAAGTATATAGATGCCCGTCTTCCCAGAGGAGGAATTTCTAAGGTTGTCATTGAGCGTACAATTAAAAGAATTACGCTGACAATTCATACGGCTCGTCCTGGTGTGGTAATCGGTAAAGGAGGTTCTGAAGTGGATCGCCTTAAAGAAGAATTGAAGAAATTGACTGGCAAGGAAGTACAGATCAATATCTATGAAATAAAACGCCCTGAGTTGGATGCTAAACTTATAGGAGCTTCTATCGCTCAGCAGCTCGCTGCTCGTATCTCTTACCGAAGAGCAATGAAACAAGCACTCGCTTCTGCTTTGCGTGTAGGTGCCCAGGGTATCAAGATAAAGGTATCGGGTAGACTAGGAGGAGCAGAGATGGCTAGGACTGAACAGTACAAGGAAGGAAGAATTCCTCTTCACACCTTGCGCGCTGATATAGATTATGCGCTTTCTGAAGCTCAGACTGTGTACGGTAAGATAGGAGTAAAAGTATGGGTCTTTAAAGGTGAAGTTTACGGTAAAAGAGATCTTTCACCCAATGTTGGTACTCAGCAGCAAAGCAGTGGAAACAATAACAGTGGCGGTGGCAATAGAGGCGAGAGAAGAAGTAGAAGAAGGAAAAAATAAGATGGCTATCCATTAAGGATGATTAACTCTTTGAAAAATGTTACAACCGAAAAGAACCAAATATAGAAAGAAGCAAAAAGGAAGAGTAAAAGGTATCGCCCAACGTGGTCATACTATTGCTTTTGGAAACTTTGCCCTAAAGACACTTGAACCAGGCTGGCTCAATAGCCGACAAATAGAAGCTGCCCGTATTTCTATGACTCGCTTTATGAAGAGAGAGGGGCAAGTGTGGATTAGAATATTCCCTGATAAGCCAATTACCAAAAAACCAGCGGAAGTACGTATGGGTAAAGGTAAAGGTGCTCCAGAATATTGGGTGGCAGTGATTAAACCGGGACGTATTCTTTTTGAGATTACAGGTGTTAGTACTGCAGTGGCTCAAGAGGCCTTGAGATTGGCAGCACAAAAATTGCCTGTAAAGACAAAATTTAGTATTCGTAGAGATTATTCCGGCCAATAATTATGAAAAATTCAGAAATTAAATCTCTTAGCAAAGAAGAACTGCTGGAAAAAATGGCAGCCGAGAGAGAGACTCTTCTCAAGCTAAAATTTGCTCATGGAATTTCCCCTATTGAAAATCCCATGAAAATCCGAGTTTCACGCAAGCTTGTAGCCCGTCTGAAAACTGAGTTAAGAGCTAAAGAATTAGTTAAATAAGAGCTATATGAGTTCCGAAAGAAATTTAAGAAAAGAAAGGATAGGTTTGGTTGTTAGTAACAAGATGGACAAGTCAGTTACTATTGCAGTGCAGAGAAAACTCAAGCACCCTATCTATGGAAAATTTATAGGTAAAACGACCAAGTTTATGGCTCATGACGAAAAAAATGAGTGTGGTATTGGGGATACCGTTAGAGTAATGGAAACGAGACCGCTTAGTAAAAGAAAGCGCTGGCGTTTATTAGAAATTATAGAAAGAGCTAAATAGACAATGATACAGCAAGAATCCAGACTGAATGTAGCGGATAACAGCGGTGCAAAAGAAGTGCTTTGTATTCGCGTTTTAGGGGGTACAGGTAAAAGATACGCCTCCGTTGGTGACAAAATTATTGTTACTGTAAAGTCCGCCCTTTCTTCAAGCAACTTGAAGAAAGGAACAGTATCACGTGCCGTAGTAGTAAGGGTGAAAAAAGAAGTCCGCAGGAAAGACGGTTCTTACATACGCTTTGAAGAAAATGCAGCGGTCTTACTCAATGCTAATGACGAACCAAGAGGAACACGTATTTTTGGACCTGTAGCTCGAGAACTGCGCGAAAAGCAGTTTATGAAGATTGTTTCACTTGCACCTGAAGTTTTATAATATGAGAACTTTCAACAAAAAGCTACATATCAAGAAGGATGATACGGTTAAGGTTATTTCCGGAAATCATAAGGGCCGTACTGCAAAAGTTTTAGAAATGTTGCCCGATAAAAATAAGGCAATAGTTGAAGGAATTAATCTTGTCACCAAGCATGTTAAACCTTCTGCACAGAATCCAGAGGGAGGTAGAAACGAACAGGAAGCCCCTATTCATCTAAGTAAACTTATGCTGGTCGACCCTAGCAATGGTGAACCTTTACGTGCAGGTCGTAAATTAAACGACAAAGGCAAATTACAGAGGTATTCAAAGAAAACCGGTGAATTCATTTAAT
>JBBSOG010000013.1:0-26842 GCA_038259985.1 Cytophagales bacterium | reverse complement strand
TATTCGGGCAAGACAACAGGATTTTGAAAACCCACGTAACCGTTGTAAGAAAGAGTAGGGGCTCCTGATTTCCCACTCTTGGTGGTGACCAAAATAACCCCATTAGCTCCGGCTACCCCATAAGGTGCCACCGCCGCCGCATCCTTCAAAACGGTCAGCGATTCTATAGCATTGGGATTAATCTCATTAAATCCTCTTCGAGGAATGCCATCCACCACGATTAAAGGTTGTGTATTCCCTGTAGTTGAGATACCTCTAACAAAAATATCTGCTTCATCCCTACCAGGTTCACCTCGTCCCTGTTTTACGATTAGGCCCGATAACCTACCACCCATTCCATTGCTGATATTTGTAATAGGCAAAGCTTCAATCTCTTTGCCTTCCATTGCCGATACGGATGCGGTGAGTGAAGTCTTTTTGGTAGTACCGTATGCAATTACAACTACCTCATCCAGGTTCTGTACATCTCCGGACAGCGACACATTGATTGTTGATTTACCATCGACGATGATTTCCTGAGTAATATAACCAATGAATGAAAACACCAACACTGAATTTTCATTGGGCACGCTGATAGAAAAATATCCCTCAGAATCGGTGATAGTACCCTGTTGGGTGTCCTTGACAAATACATTCACTCCCGGTAGAGCAATTTGTGCCTCTACATCCATTACACGTCCTTGTACCTCAATTGCAGCTGTCCTCAAAGTGCTATCTGGGTATGAGTACTTGGCATATCCTGTCAAGCAAAACAGCAATAAAGGCAACAAAAAGCTCATAACTCTATGAGCAAGCCTAGAAGAAATGGTTGGTAGTTCTTTTTTCATGGTCATATAAATTTTATTTTTTCTTATTTTACGCATTCAAAAATCAATAGAACACTGGTATCAAGCCAAAGACCAAGGCGTCATTGTGGCAGTTGGCAATGTTTTATTTATATTCTGAATGTTATTTATAACTATGACTGAAATTTCCACCGCGTATACTCATTTATAATAAATTTTTTTTCTTATTCGTTGTTGCTCACGACTCTTCGCGTATTCACTGCTCTTTTTCGGATTTAAATTTCGGTAATTCTAAATTTGTAGTGGTAGGTTGTAATAGGAAATGAAGAATTTGAAGGGCTCCGCCGGTTGAATGAATTGTAGAAGTCGCATTCCACAAACTTAAGAAATTCCCTTCTACATCACTTTTAGCCCTTGACAGACCGATCTCACTGGATGATAAAGCAAACAATACGATACGTCAAAAAAGAGAATTAGAGTAGAAAATGTGATTGGTTTTATCTAGCGGTTTAGAATATTTGCCAAGCGCTATCGCAACCGTAGAAGTAGGTTTGGCCTGAGATTCAACCTCTTTGTTGCAATTTGCAATCTGGAAATCAATTAGTTACGACTTTCGCAATAAGTCTAGTACCTTTTCAAGGTAAGAAAAATCTTCCTCAGGCTAGCTTAATGAAGGTTCCAACTCCTTATCCTTTCTGTGTTTTATATAATTAACCGTTAATCAAAACGGTTAACCTATTTCAAGGATATGCAGATGATGAATGGTCAGGAGCAAAGTCAATGGCCGAACTCAGCCTTTCCTATTAATCAATATAGTCTTTCTTGACCACCAATGTGAAATAGTCATCATCGGAGACAATGTAGCCCTGGTCGTAGCAGAAATGGTATACAGTACCGCTTTTGGTCTGATACACATTAGTAATATAATTGACATTGAAGCCTTTGCGATTGAGCTGGTCCCGGTGCACACGGGCTTTTCCGTTGGGGTTAAGATCTGCCAGAATATGTCGGTTTTTGCGCAATATATAATTTACATTACGCATCAGATTATTGGTATCGCTGGTATGTTTATTATGATTGGCATTCCGGCAGGCATCTGAGCAGTATTTCTTATCCGCCCGGCCCCGGATGGGAATACCGCATTCCAGGCAAACTCTCTCTTCGGTTTCTTCTATTGCGTCGTTCATATCAAAATATTAATTTCTTTTCAAAAAAATTGGCATTTTCAAAAGGATTATAGCAATAGGCAGGTATTTCATAAAAACCCGCCTCATGATAAAGGTGTATAGCCGGAAGCATGTTGGAAAGTGTATCCAACCGGATGTAGTGATATCCTAACTCCTGACTCAGCTTTAAGGCACTTTGCAGAAGTTTTTTTCCCATACCACTACCTCTGTCTTGCGGTGTGACATACATTCTTTTGAGTTCGGCAATATTAGACCCTAGCGGACGAACGGCCACACAGCCTAGTGTCTGCCCATCATCTTGTTTGGCTAAAAATAGCGCTCCCTTAGGTGGTGCGTAAATGCTCTGTAAATGAGCCAGTTCTTCTTCAAATTTCTGAAAATCTAAAGGAAAGCCTAAGCCCTCAGCATATTGCATAAATAAGAATCTCCCTAAAGTGTAATCTTCTTCAGTGGTAGCTTCTAAAATGTCTAAGGGCTGCTTTTGATTCATCGCTTAATCATTCTAAAGTAAACTGCTACATCCTAAACTTGCTGGGCTGAGGATTTTCCTCTTTAATAGATTGTATCAAAGAAGCGACTAACTTTTTTATGTTATCTTCAGTATCAGCGTCATTGATCCGACCATTCACATCTACTTTGGCCTTTACAACTTTGATCAAAAGTTTAGAATGTTCGGCAATTCTTGATTCAATGGTGGTCATCACCAGTTCAAGTGCTTCAAAAGCTTTTTCGCCTGATGCAGCCGCTACGATGATAGCCACTGGCTTATTAGAGAAATTAGTCGTGGACACATTCCATTCTATCGCATTCTTCAAACTTCCCGGAAGGCTAAAAACATATTCTGGTGTACAAATAATGACTCCATCTGCCGATACGATCTTTTCTCTGAAGGCTAATACCGCTTTGGGTACCCCTTTATTATCCAGATCAGGATTAAAATGAGGAAGGCGATCTATGCCATCATAAATTTCTACCTCCAATTGGTCTTGATAAAAAGAAGAAATAAACTTTAAGATAGACTCGTTAGATGAATTCTTTTTTGTGCTTCCCGAAATCGCTAAAATCTTTATTTTTCCCATTTCCAGCGTGGCTTTGCTACCATTTGATAGTCAAGTTTAAGTACAAATTATCCGTTTGTAAACGTTTACAAACGACTATATACGACTGTAAACGCTTAATAACCGACTATAGTTTGCAAGCTGTAGTTACTTTGCTGCTGTCAAACGACAAATTATTCACTCAAAATTTTACAGACATGAACGCAATGAAAAATCGTGTACAATTGATCGGAAATCTTGGTCAGGACCCTGAAGTAAGAACCTTGAACAGTGGCAAGCAGGTCGCGCAGTTTTCTGTAGCTACCTCCGAATCGTACAAGAATGCGGCGGGCGAATGGATCAAGGATACCCAGTGGCACACAGTTGTCGCCTGGGGTAAGCTGGCAGAGATAAGTGAGAACCTACTTGTCAAAGGACAGGAAGTGGTGGTAGAGGGAAAGGTCACGGACCGCACGTACGAAGACAAAAACGGAGTCAAAAGATATGTGACCGAGATCGTTGCCACCGAGATGATGCTGGTAGGCAAGCGCCTGAAAGAAAAATCTTCAGAAGTGGCAGAACAAGAAGTTGCTTACGAGGAATTACCTTTTTAATATGGTTTAGTTATAAATGAAAAAACCGGGGCTGTTGGTCCCGGTTTTTTTTTGTTTATGAAGGGTATTAAAATTAATCTCTACTCCGCACAACGATAGAAAGTATAGTAAGGCTCTTCTTTGGCCAGCCGTTGCACATACAATGCCACCTCACGGGCGTGGTAATCTCCCCACATGCTAGATTCTCCATTGGCAATTTTGCTACCCTCTGGCACATAATCCCAACCATTGGGTTCATGATAAATAGAATGCAGCAGCAATCCTTGATGGCCCGCATCTATACTGATGTATGGTTCTTCAAAAAGCGAATCCAGCAACGTTAAGCCTGCCTGATAATATTTTTTTCCAGCTTCGTCTTTTCCCTTAGCCATCAGATATTTGCCCAGGCGCAGCAAACCTTGTGCACCGATAGCAGCGGCAGAACTGTCAATAGGTTCATAATCATTAAAGGGATCGGAGGGACGATTAAGATAATCGCCAAGCTTATGCAATTTAGGTGCGCCCGTATCCCAGTAAGGAATGCCATCAGTAGGCGTATTTTCTATATAAAAATCACAGGTCGCCTGCGCCGCTTTAAGCATAAATCCGGTAATTTCATCCCTGTCGCCATAAGCAGCCAGGTCTTCATCGCTCAAGGTATCCAAAAATTCTAGTTCTTCGGGAAAGCCGCACATCGCCCAGGCCAGTCCACGGGTCCAAGTGCTAAAGCCAGTGTAACCTTGCTGCGAATTGGGGCAGCGGTATTGGCCGTCTTTGGTATTAAAAATCTGCTCATGGGCCGTGCGGCCACGTACATCGTAGCTGTCCCGGCCTTCACCGTAGTACACTGAATAGTCAGCGGTAGCTTTGATATGCTGCAACGCCCTTTTGAGCAAGTTGATCTTCATATCATTTTCTGTTTGCAACACATGGCCGAGTTGATAACTGACCATCAAGGAGCGACAAGAACGAATGGTGTCTACAAAAAGCGAATGAGGGCCATTGAATGAATGAATAAAGCCACCGTTCTTGGTCGGTGTCCATCGGCTGGCCTGTACCGCTCCTGATACTTTAAGCGCCAGCTCATAGAAATTCTGCTCCCATTCATTCTGCGCTATTTTTCCTTCTTTCATCAGGCGGAGCAGATTGCCATACGTGCTGACATTATTGAAGCCGTGGTCATGCACGCCGATGTGACTAAGGTGTGGGGCCATCAGCTTGACAGTATTTTCCCTGCCGTTTTTCAAGAATTTTTGATCATCAGTAGCATCAAACTGTAAAATGGCTGATCCGTACTGAAAACCTTGCGTCCATTCCGTCCAGCCGCGGGTGGTGTATTTTCCCTTGACGGTAAATACCGGCGAGCCTTTTGATTTATCGTACTTGTCTTCAATGTTTTGAATTTTGGCAGCAGAAAGCTCCCACAAGCGTTCAATTTTTGGAAGTAAATCTTCTGCTTTAAGCTGGTGATTGATTTTAAGCATTGTTAAACTTTAGTTGTCATGAGGATTAAAACTCTCAAATCGGTTATTAATTAGTATGAATTGCAAAAAAATAGTATAAAATAGCTCAATTCGTAGCTGTAACCGATCTTTGGCGGAAAGATACAAATTTGAGATAAAATAAAAGTGAACAAATAAGTAGCCCTAAAAATTTTACAACCCATCGCTAACCTTTAATGAGGCCTTCCACGATTTATCTAGCAATGAATCCAGCCATTGTATTTCCTGGTCATAACCTGGCTGTTTGGCTAAGTTATATTTGGCAATGGGATCATCAGTATGTTGATACAACTCACGGGCAATGACTTCTCCCGATTCACGATTTTCCCATCGGGTAAAACGGTATTGATCAGTACGGATAGAATAACCCATCACTTTCTCTTTTTCGCGGGGAAACTGGCTCAAGGCAAACGCTTTCCAAGCTTGCTCAGGGTCTTCTAGCAATGGTACAAAACTTTTGCCTTGCACATGAGCAGGTATGGGCAGTCCGGCGAGTTCGCTGAGCGTAGGGTAAATATCTACAAACTCCACCAGCGCCCTGCTATGTTTACCCTGGTTGGCCATGTCCGGTACGCTGACGATTAATGGCGCATGCGTGTCTATTTCAAAATTAGTATGCTTGCACCAATCTCCATAGTCGCCCAGCTTCCAGCCGTGGTCACCCCAAAGTACAACAATGGTATTATCCCTCAAGCCAAGCCGGTCCAGTTCGTCCAATACCTTTCCGACTTGCGCGTCTGTATAGCTTACGCAAGCACGGTAACCGTGAATAAGTTTACGGGACATAGCCTCATCCAATTTGCCCTCCGAAGGAATATTTGCATACGCGCGGAGTTCGCCCCATTCGGTGAGGGCAATGGCCGGGGCATCCGTAGGGGGAGATGGATGGGGTAATGTGATGGTAGATGGATCATACATATCCCAATATTTTTTTGGGGCATTGAAAGGAAGGTGCGGCTTATAAAACCCTACTCCCAGAAAAAAAGGCTGGTCTTGTTTGCTCAGGGTTTGCAAAGTACGTATAGCGTGTTCAGCTATTTTGCCATCCGGATAAGCATTATCAGGCACGTCGGCCATTTCGTAAGGAAGCCCACCACCATTATTTTGCTCTGCAATGGCAATGCTAGAATCCAATACATAAGCCCGCCAGTTTTCCTTCGGCCACTGTGGTTCTACCCTGCGGTCTTGATTTGACCCTTCTACACTCCAGGAGGCACTGTCTAATAATGTCGCATGGTAAATCTTGCCCCAAAACTCAGTATGGTACCCATTTTCTTTGAAGTGTTGTGGCAAAGTAACAACCCCGGGTACTACATCACGAAAGTGGGTTTGCAGGCCATAAATTTCGGTAGCATCGGGGCGCAAGCCGGTCATCAGGCTGGTACGGGAGGGAGAGCAAACGGCCTGCTGACAATATGCGCGGTCAAAAACCAGGCTTTTTGTAGCCAACCGGTCTATATTCGGTGAGTGGATATAATCTTTACCATAACAGCCAAGTTCCGGGCGTAGGTCATCTACGGCAATGAATAATATATTCATCGGCAAATCAGCCTTTTCTGCTGCTTGCTGCTCAGCTTGTTGACAACGTGAAGTAGCCAGCATCAAAATGAATGCGGTGATCAGGATTAGGTATTTTGAGGACATGAAATGTGTTGTTTTAAGGTGGCTTGTTGTTACATATTTAGCTCAAACCAGTTTATCTAAACGATAAGTTAACCGCTAAAATGGTGTTTTAAGCCATTTCCAAAAGCTTCCTTTCTCTTTCTCAGTAGCATCGTCCCTTTGCCTAATCTGGTATTGCCTAAAGTAAGTTTTGCTATCCTGCGCTAAAGTTACCGTCATCAGTATTTGCCTTCTCACCAAAGTGATCTCTATCTGGTGGTCATCATCCAGTAACTCATCGGGAGATTCGCTGCACTTTTGTCCATTGATCGCGATGATCTCATCTTCTTTGGAAAGCGCCCGGTCAGCGGGAGAGTTGGGCTCTATTGTACCTACCAGCAATTTGCCTTCCTTTTTCAACACCCTAAATCCAAACCATCTTTCGCTCAGGCTGCCCGAATCGCTCACTTTCAGCTGGCAGCCCATTGATCGGAGAAGCACATTCAACTCATCTTCTACCGGAACGATGCCATCCACGAACTTAGTAAAAAAAGAATCAATGGAAATGCCTGCCAAACGACTGGCGATGTTTTTGATATCCTGTGACGTATATCCTCGCTGTTCTTTACCAAAATCGCTCCATAGCACTTTCATAAGCGTATCCAGGGAATGCTGATTTTGTGTCAACTTACGGAGCGTGAGATCCAACATTAAGCTGATGATAGCCCCTTTTACATAAATGGAAACTTTGCGGTTCGGGATGCCAGGGACATAGCCATCCAGCCAAAGGTCGTAAGAGGAAGCAGAGAGTGAATAGTAAAACCTGCCGAAGTTCTCAAAATGCCTCTTAAAAAGTTTGTTTAGTTCTTCAAAATATTCTTGCTTGTTGATAACGCCGCTTCGGCCCAAAAAGAGATCACCGTAATAAGTAGTAAAACCTTCCGCCACATAGCCGGTAGTAAAATAATTTTCTTTAGTATAATCATAAGGCATCATCTCAGCAGGCCGTATGCGGATGATGTTCCAGGTATGAAAAAGCTCATGTGAACTGACCCCAATGAAGTCGTGGTAGAGCTTATTTCTCTGCCGTACTTCTTCTGCCGGACCCAGAATAATCATGGTTGAATTAAAATGCTCTACGCCGTGGTAGGCACGGTAAGGCAGAAACTGATAGATAAAATGGTAATCCTCGCAAGGAAAGTCATCCATAGTGTCTATCTGAACTTTCGTAAAACGCTCAAAATCATGTAACGTAGCTGCCTTGTCCAACATCACATGCCCGTTAAACCACAAATGGAAGTGGGAACCGGCTACCTCATATTGCCAGTGGGTAAGCTTACTACTGGCCACCATCGGACTCTCAGCTAAGTGATAAAAACTGGGCGCATCCAGCACAAATTGACCTACTTGCTTTAAGCCGCAAGCTACTTGGTAATGCTCCGGTAAATTAAGGTTTACACGGAAAGTTTCATCTTGCCGACCCTCCGGATAGATGATGCAGTTCACAAAGTTGATGTATATTTGCTCTTCGTCAATCCAGGTGGAGCCAGCGGTCATCTCGGCAGCATAATAAGTGTACCTGACTACAACACTGCTGATATCCTGCGTGTTGACTTGCCAGCGGTCTTTACTGACTTTATGAAAAGCAAGCGCCCGGTCTTTTTCGTCAAATATGCCCAGTTGCTGGATATTTTTGGCAAAGTTACCTAACTCGTAGCGCCCCGGCCTCCAGGCAGGGAGTTGAAGAAAAGTGGTCGCCTGCTGAGTGGAAAACCGTAGTTCAAAATCAATGAGCTGGCGATTGGGGAAAGTATAAGAGATACTATAATTGATCATAAAAAACGTGTTCTAAAGGGCAAATTAGTATTTGTACCGATATGCTGACTTCAGATGTGGTAAAATAATAAAATTTGCTTTGTTTTTAGATATGAGGAGACTGTACGCCTATTAATTTAACGAAGTGATATGATTGTAACCAAACCTAAATTCAATACTTTTTTTGCCCTGGGTGCATTTTTAGTCTTGAGCTACGGCTCAGCCATTTATCTGCTGACTGATGTGATAACTGCGGAAGCAACCCCTTTTTGGATGTATTTACTTTTAGGATTTGTGACGATAATCGCATTCTTCGTAACTATTAAAATGCTGGGTAGTTACAAAAAGGTGATCATTGAAAAAAATCGGGTGAATGTTTTTAGCTTATTCGGATTGGTCAAAAAGCAACTGTACTTAAAAGACCTGGAAACCTGGAAGGAAGAGAAAGTAAAAACCGCCAATGGAGTATTTAAACAGCTTGAGGTGAGTTTCAGGAATAAACAGCATTTTCGGATCGCGAACCAGGAACATGATAATTATGAAAAAGCAGCAGGCTTTTTTCGCAGACACTACAAAAAATACGAAGGTAAGCCTGACTCAAAATAACAGAGGAAGGACAGTATTAATCAAAAATTCATGATGTTATCTAATCTTTTACTTGTTGGCATAGGCGGCTTTTTAGGAAGTGTATTGCGGTTTTTGATCTCCATGATGATCAATCGTCAGGTAAGCACCCATTTTCCCTTTGGGACTTTTACGGTCAACATTATCGGAAGCCTACTCATTGGATTGCTGTATGGATTATGGGCCCGGGAAATTATAGATGATAACGCCAGCCGGGTTTGGATTGCTGGTTTCTGTGGGGGCTTCACTACTTTTTCTACTTTTTCTTATGACGGTATTACGTTGATCAGCCACGGTCAATATCTGACTTTCTTGATCTACGCTACTGCCAGTGTTTTTGTAGGTCTGCTTGCCGTATATTTGGGGATGACATTGGTAAAACTAAATTAATAGCGAACCACACCATCGGTCATCCAGCAATCGTCAAACGGCTCTTCTTGCTGTAGCGAAAGCTGGAAGTAATAAACGACCGGCATGCCTTCCGTATCAATTAAAGTCACCTTTTGTAATGCTTTATCCCCCTTCATTTCTATGTCATCCAGGCCATACTGCCGGAAATTAAGTAATGACTGATAGGTTTGATTTTTTACCAACTCAATAAATAAGTTTATCGGGCCGGTGCTTTCCTTATTATCAGGGGAAGCAAAGCGAAAAGCAATTTCAATTCCATGATTCTCGTAGGGATGATCATTATTTTGTAAGGCCTTGAGCTGGATATCTACCACTTCCTGAGGGCTTATGGAAGGTGTAGGCGCGATTTCCTCTTGCCTTATCGCTACAGAATTGGTAGGAGATGAATTAGAAAGCGGAACTTTCCATAAGATAAACACGATCATGAGTAAAATTAAGCCGGATAAGGAGATAATTAGAATTCTCATTATTTTCATGTTTAGGTTTTTCTATCAAACTTCCTGAAACAGCATGATGTTTGAGAAAGAAATAAGCTAATTTCATGAATAGCATACATTTTATACTGAGTCTGGACTAGATATACTATCTATGTCGTTTATGGGTGTAAAAGACAAGGAAAATCTTTATTAAACCCTGCACTGCTTTTTCATGCTAAGAAAGTATTTTAGAAATTTTAGGACTGAGTATAATTTGTTTGTAGGCAAGATCTTTGTCAAAAACAATATTGAAGTATAGGTACTGATTGTTATGCGTAAAAACCGCTCATTTTATCTTAAATCCAAAGTATTGCTGGGCTTTGGTTTTATCCTGATTGCGATAGCCGGGGCTACCATAGTGGCATACAATAGCTACAAACAGCTTTCTTATGCAGTTCGGACAATTTCAGGCACAGATACTAAGCTTCAGCAGATTGACAGTATTATGTTCATGGTGGATAAGTCTGAGAATAGCTTGCAGGAATACACCATTACTAAAAGTGCCAAAAAGCTACAGGAATATGACAACCAATTGACTGATATCCGCCACAGGGTTCAACAACTCACAGGAATGAGTGCTTTTGATGAGATTGAATTAGATTCAATTCTTGACCTGATCAATGTCAAACTAATCAGTATGGATGCTTTCATGAAAATTAAGGATCGGCGGGATGTCTTCAAATTTTATGACCGGGCAATTGAACAGTTAGAAAAAGAGCAGCCTTCCCAAGAAAAAATACCCAAAAACCAGGTTACAATTCAGAAAGATACGATAGATTCCTTGGTACAATCGCAGCCTCAGGAGACAACTCAAGTAGCAGAAGTAACCCCCAACAAAACAGTGGACGAGGAAGCTGAAAAAAAATGGTTGAGAAGGTTCGTGGGAAGAGTTTTCGGAGGAAAAAAAGAAGAAACCGATAGCATACCACAACTTGCTACTGTACCTGATACGCTAAGCGATACACTGGTGGCCGAGGTAGATACTACTATTTTATCCAACTTTAATGTAGACTCTGTCCGACAGATGCTGAATGAACTCAAAAGCGAACAAGCGGCTACCGAAAAATACCTGGACCGTCAGGAACTCCAGTATTTAGCCAATAATGCTGAGGTGATGAACCAGATCAATGACTTTATCAGTGAAGTTAAGCAGGCCCGCCAGCAGAATTATCAGGAGCAATCTCAGGAAGCAAGGGAGATTTTAGCAACCTCACTGTCCCGTCTGGGCTTCATACTGCTGATCGCCTTGGGCAGTACTTTCATCTTTATCTACCTTATTTTCTCGGATATTGCTAAGAGTGATTTCCTAAAATCCCAACTGGAAACGGCCAAAGCCCGTGCTGAACAATTGGCCAGGGTGAAGGAAAATTTCCTTGCGAATATGAGCCATGAGATACGCACCCCTCTTACGGCTATCTTGGGTTTTACGGGACAACTTAAAAATACCAAATTACAGGGCGCACAGCAGGAATATTTGTCCGCAGTAGATAGTTCTTCCTCTCATTTGCTGACTTTAGTAAATGATATCCTGGATTTCTCTAAAATAGAAGCAGGACAGCTTAAGTTTGAGCACCAGCCATTTGATATGAAAGCCTTGGTCAAGCAGGTATATTATGATATGCAGTTTCAGGCTGAGAAAAAGGATTTGCAAATTCATTGGGAAATTAAAGGAGAAGAGCATCGGTACTTGAAAGGTGATGCGTTCCGGCTCAAGCAGGTATTATATAACCTGATTTCCAATGCGATTAAATTTACCGAAGAGGGCGGCGTCATTGTTCGTTGTAAGCTTAAACCTTTGCCTGGCGGGAGAGTCAAAGCTCAATTGGAAATAGTGGATACGGGCATTGGCATTCCTGTAGAAAACCAAAAAAACGTATTTGAGGCATTTGTTCAATCCGATATTTCTGACACCAGAAAATACGGCGGTACGGGCCTGGGGCTATCCATCAGCAAAAAAATTGTGGAATCGCAGGGAGGGGAGATGGCGCTGGAAAGTGAAGTAGGGGAAGGTTCTACTTTTTATTTGGCTTTGCCATATGATTTATCTTCTCAGGAAGAATTAGCGCGTAGTGTTTTAGAGGCTACTCCATTGAAAGAAAGTGTATTTCCAGAGAGCAAAATGCTCATTATAGATGATGACCCATTAAACACCAAGCTTTTATCACTGATCGTAGAAAAGTGGGGAATAATTACTTATTCTGCTCATAGCGGCCATGAGGGCCTGGAAATTTTGGGGCAAGTAGCTGTTGACCTGGTGCTTACAGATTTGCAAATGCCGGGAATGCATGGTGAGGAAGTAGTGGCACAGATTAGGGCCTCAGATAAAGCGCCTTTGCCGGTGATTGCCTTTACCGCACGTGTTACTGAGAATAAGCATTATTTTAAGGAGAAAGGCTTCACAGATGTATTGCATAAGCCTTTCCAGGAACGTGAAGTATATCAACTTATAGAAAAATATTTAGCCTCCAAGGCTATTTCTCTTTCTGTAGGGCAGCAGGAAAATAGGGGAGAAGAAAATATCATTGAAAATGAGGAAAGTCAATCGTTCTATTCCCTGGCAAACATTATCCGCTTTATCGGTGACGATCAGGAAGCTATGCTGGGTTTTTTGGATAGTTTTATGCGCGTGATGGTTGACTCTGTTGCTGAGATAAAAAAAGGGACAAGCTTGCGCGATATCCAGTTGGTCGCTTATCATGCCCATAAGATGTTTCCCAATGTGCAGCAATTGGAAGTGAACGAACTCGCTGGTTTGTTAAAAGAACTGGAACAGTATGGGCAGCAGGTCAAAGAAGGGGTAGTACTGAAAGACTTTCCGTTGGATGAAACTGTTGAAAAAGTTATTCACCTCACAGATCAACTTTTAGCAGCCCTCAATGAAAAAAAAGAGCTGCTGAAAACTGATGTTACCTAGTCCAGGTTATACCGTTTTAACTTATTGTACAAAGTCTTGCGGTCAATGTTGAGCATTTTGGCAGCCAAAGTTTTATTAAACCTGACTTTCACCAATGTTTCCTCAATAAGGGCTTTCTCAGTTTTTTCCTGTATCGCTTTGAGGTCAGGATTTTGAGCACTAATTGTTGAGTTATGATTTTGTTGCCCGAGCTCATTAGTGACCGGGCTGCTGATCTCAGGAGGCAGCGCATCAAGGGAAATCTTTTCACCAGTAGTCAGTAGAACAGCCCGGCGGATGACATTTTTTAGTTCCCTGATATTCCCCGGCCAGTGATATGCCTGAAGCTTTTCCAAGACTTCCGGCTCCAGCCCTTCTACCTGCTTATCCAACTCCTGGTTAGACTGGTTCAGAAAATGATTCACAAATTCCGGGATATCGGATTTTCTGTCCCTTAATGCCGGCACCTTAATCTGAAATTCATTCAACCTATGATATAGGTCTTCCCTAAAATCACCGGCTTTAACGGCCTGGTCAAGGTTCTCATTGGTAGCCACAATAATTCTTACATCCACATCAATATTCTTGTTACTTCCGATTTGCCGAATCGTTCGCTCCTGTATTGCCCTGAGTAATTTGACCTGGATGTCATACGATAAGTTACCGATTTCATCCAGAAAAAGTGTTCCTCCGTTGGCCGCCTGAAATTGCCCCATCTTATCCTGTAATGCACCGGTGAAGGAGCCTTTTAGATGGCCAAATAGCTCGCTTCCCGCCAAGTCATCGGAGAGGGCACCGCAATCCAGTGCAACGAAGGGTTTATTCCTGCGCTCGCTTTTCTGGTGGATCATGCGAGACGCGTACTCTTTGCCCGTACCGCTTTCCCCCTGGACAATCACCGAAAGATTGGTAGGGCCTACCAGGTCAATATGTTTTTTTTCTTGTAAAGACTGAGGGCTATTTCCTTCTACAAATTTAAAGGAAGATGATGTGCTTTTCTGCCTAGCTGCGCCTTTGGGGTTAACTTCTTCACTTTCATGCACAGATTTAAGCGCATTGCCTATGGTGAGCAAAATCTCATCAGGATTAACCGGCTTAGTCACATACTCAAAGGCCCCTAGTTTCATGGCATCTACCGCTGTTCTAATATTTGCATAGTTGGTCATGATGATGACGGGCAAATGAAAGTATTTCTTCTTAATATTTTTCAATAATTCCAGTCCATCCAGGTCAGGAAGCCGGTAATCTATGAGTATAAGATCAAAATTGTGGTCATAAACTGCTCTCAGACCGTCCCTTGCGGTGTGTGCCTCTTCTACCTGATAGCTGTTCTTGGTAAGAAAAGATCTCAGTAAAGAGCAAAATGAAGGGTCGTCATCTATGATTAATATTAGTGGTTGATCACTCATACTTATTCTCAATGGGTAAACAGTATTTTTCGTTCGGATACAAAAATAACAAGATTGCAAATGAAGTATTGCATAAATTACTATTTAAGCATACATCTTTGCAATCTAAACCTAATAACTTGAAACATATCCCCCTTTATCTATTAATATAAGCGTTAGGTAAAAGTCGGAAGTATTCAAGTTAATAGCTTTCTTCCTTGTTAGGGAATTTGTTATCCTTCACATCTTTGACATAATCTTTCACTGCCTGATCCATGATTGAGCTTAGTTCCGCATATCGGCGAAGAAAACGGGGGGCAAAATCCTGGGTAATGCCTAGCATATCATGGATAACCAATACCTGCCCGTCTGTGTCAGGGCCAGCGCCTATCCCAATAGTAGGAATGCTCAGCAGGGAAGAAACTTCTTTAGCAAGCGCTGCGGGCACTTTTTCCAAGACCAAACCAAAACAACCGCTTTCTTCCAACACTTTAGCGTCCCTAATGAGCTTTTCGGCTTCGTCTTTTTGTTTGGCTCTTACAGAATAAGTACCAAATTGATAAATGGATTGTGGGGTCAGTCCCAGGTGGCCCATGACAGGCACTCCTGCGTTCACAATTCTTTCCACAGATTGTTGGATTTCCTCTCCGCCTTCTACTTTCACACCGTGTGCCCCTGATTCTTTCATAATACGGATGGAAGACTTAAGGGCTTCTGAAGAATTGCCCTGATAACTCCCAAAAGGGATATCTACAATCACAAATGCCCGTTGAATCGCCCTCACTACAGAAGAAGCATGGTAGATCATTTGGTCCAGTGTGATTGGCAAAGTGGTCTCGTGCCCGGCCATGACATTTGAAGCTGAATCGCCCACCAGTATCACATCAATTCCAGCCTGGTCTAATATTCTCGCCATTGAAAAATCATAGGCAGTAAGCATAGCGATTTTTTCGCCCTGCTTTTTCATGAGCTGAAGCTGGTGTGTGGTGATTCTTTTTATCTTGCTGTTGTGCCCTTCTGATGGATGTATAGACATGACGAACTCATTTATTTTTTTGTGGAACGCGTTTTCTTTTGGTCTCTATACTAGAATTAAAGCAATGGTAATGTAAAAATGATGCAAAATCTATGGCTATTAAGTTAAATTGATGCACTTACTCACGGCTTAATATCATTTATGGTCATAAGTAAGACTCTCAGAGTAGTTTGACAATATAGGGGAAAGATACTAAATTAAAATGTTCGCAATATTCAAAATTATACGATGCTTGCACTAAAAGACGTATTTTCTTGGGTTTGTAAACATTTTCAATCAGGTAATTTTTTTATGAATAGCAAAAAATTAGCTTTTTTTTAAAGTTAACTTCTGCAAATCATAGCATGTTGCTTTTACCATCTTAGTATTTTTTAATTATTACTAATCTAATATATAATTGCATTAAATAATTATTAAGCAATCATCATAAGAAAATGCATAGATATCCTGAATTGTTGAGAATGCCAGAATCTGCGGAAAGGTTCTATAAGGAGTTCCAAGAAATCCTGCCCCGGGAAGAGTTCTTCACAGAATTTGGTTTCGTCCGTAGTTGTGATGATTTTCAATGGGTATTTAATAAGTACCTGATCCAGGACAAAGGTAGCCTATACAAAACCCATTCGCTGATACGTTCCTATTTTTATGACCACAAAGAACATGTCAAAAGATTGATGCTGTACGCAGTGTTCGTAAAAGAATATCTAGTAAATGTTGAGGCGATGCTACTCCATTATGAATATTATGAGCTTATGAATAAGTTTTTGGATGCACGCGAAAAGATAAATAACCTGATCAATATGTTGTTCAGTTTTTCATTTGAGGAGCCCATGCTTATTGATTAGTTCAATCACTTTTTCCTCAGGAAAAACCCTTCATGGTTTCAGCAGCAAATAGCGCATTGTAAATAGCTTCTTCCGTTGCTTCAATAGTCGCTAAGAAAAGCGAACTGACATGATCATTGCTAAGGACTTCAGTGCTGAGCAGTGTTTCCTCGTTGATGTAAGGGACTCTCAGTCTTTCACTTGTAGAGAAAGCAATGACATAATCACCACTTCCATTAGAGGCAATGCCGCCGGTACGGGCAAGTCCCAGCATAGCCCGTTTGGCTAATCTCTTCAAATTGCGACTGTCCAAAGGAGCGTCAGTAGCCACCACGATCATGCAAGAACCATCAGTATCTTTTTGGGCTGGTTCCCCAGCCGCTTTGCTCAGCAATTCTTCTATCGGGAGCCCTTTGATGTGCAGCACACCTCCGAAATTTGCCTGTACCAGCACACCAACCGTATATCCACCGGCTTTTTCAGAAACTTTTCTGGAAGAAGTGCCTATACCCCCTTTGTAAGCGAAGCAACGAGTTCCTGTACCCGCGCCTACATTTCCTTGCGCAGTGGGCCCGGACTTTGCGTTTTGGAGGGAAGAAAAAACATCACCTTCTTGGACATGTTGTCCACGAATATCGTTGAGAAAGCCATCGTTGGTTTCACCAACCACTGCATTGACAGACATTACATCTTCGTTGCCTGCCTGTTCCAAAGTGTATTTGATGAGGGCATTAATCCCGGTAGCCACGTTGAGTGTGTTGGTGAGGATAATAGGGGTTTCCAGGTTTCCTAGTTCTTCCACTTGAGAATATCCGGCCAATTTGCCAAAGCCGTTACCAATATAAATGGCGGACGGGACTTTCTTCTGAAAAATATTTCCCGAATAAGGCAAAATAGCGGTGACACCCGTACGAATGCTGTCGCCCTTAATTAATGTTTCGTGTCCGACGAGAACCCCCGCTACGTCAGTAATGGCATTATGAGCACCTGTCGGCAGGACTCCCACACTAACCCCATGAGAACGAAGTGTTTGTGATTGCGCTGAAATGATATGCATGTTAAAAAAAATAAAACAGCCGAAAAAGGCAAAAAAGGTTTTTCTCATCAACCTATGTTTTTGTCTGCGCTGAGTTTTTTCATCAACATAGAATAATCAATAAAGTAAAGTACCCTTACCGATATACTATTGCTTTGAGGAAGGTTGCCCAGGGTTTCCACATTATTGGAATAACCAGGCCGTACAAAATTCTCGTCGCTGGCAATATTGTTTTTCCATACGATACTGATCTCGCTGGCAGGGGCAAAAGTATAAGTGTAGACCATATCAACATTGAAAGCGTTGTAGTTTCTATCTTTATTTTCCGAGTAATCACTCGCTAACAACTGACCTTCCTGGCCCAAAGTGTAAAATTCTTGGTATTCGGCCGCTGACCAATAATGCCTCATCCTAAAGGTCAGCCCCATTTTATTATTAAAGGTATACTTAGTATTAAAAATGTTGTTGATGGTATTAATATCCCTTTTACCAAAAGTAATGAGATCATCCTGGTGTTCAGCATAGCCTACATTACTTTGGCTGTTGCTTAAGCTGATATAACTAGAAAAAGCCAGTTTATTATTTACCCTGACACTAGGGCTGAGACTGACAAAAAGACTTTGCTGGTCTTCAAAATCATAATCAGTATAGCTTACTGAACTTCCTACTACAAAGCGGTTTCTATTATCAGAACGCAGGTATAACCTCACCTCGTTGTAAGAAGGCTCAATAATGTAGCGTCCTTTTACACGGGGTTCAAAATAATCATAACGTTTGGTGGGGGAGGTTTCGTAATTGAGGCTGAAATCCATGAAGTTAGTTAATGTGCCACTTACCCTGGCTTCCACATCAAAGCGGGTAAATACTGAGGGTTTATAAAGACGGGCATACTTGATGTCCAGATCAGTATATAAGTCCAGGAATTTCCAGAAGGGTTGATAAACATTATAGCCGATATTGGCAGTGGTACGCACCTCATTATTTGCGCTCAAGTAGCCGAGATCGTTGGGGTCAAAAGTATCGCTTTCTACGTAATTAGTAAGGCTTGCTTTTAGATTCCCACCAGTTTTGGCTACTGATAAGGAATAAGAATGACCAAATTCATTGCTGCCATCTTCCAGGCCATACTTTTGGCTGACAGCCCCTCTGCCGTATACTGCATAGCGGTTGCCTTTGTTCGCCAGGCGAAAAGCTGTTCCTGTAAGGTTAGCATCATAGTAATTACCCTGACGGATTACGTTGTTATTGACAAAACTAACGTAGGAATTATTTTTCAAGCTTTGGTCAAAGGCAATCACATTATAATTGGTTAGAGGATCGGTAATCACTTCGCGGGTTTCACCGGTCTCATTGTCCCGGACCACTGCGTGCATTTCACGGGTAAGTCCATTGAAAACGCCCAAACCTAAGCCATTTCGTGTACGGCCAGAGACTTTAGTCGCGTTGATCAGGGAGCTTTCTCTTGGATTGATCAAAATCTCTTCATGGTCGCCCAAACCGTCTTCAACATCATCGTGTAAAAGTGGTTTGCCGCCAACCCTTCTGGAGTAGAAATAACCTCCCTTTTCAAAGAGTTCGGTACCTTCTTTGAAAAACTGCCGATTTTCATCAAATCGCACTTCAAAAGGGGAGAGGTTCAGTACTTTATTATCAGAAGCTACCTGACCGAAGTCGGGGACCAATATCATATCTAGTGTGAAAGCATCATTGATCCCGTAGCGAAGGTCCATACCACCGTTGATACGTTTGCTCATATTTGCCGGGTTTTCAGTGTCGCCGGAATACTGGTCAACATAGGTGGATACATAAGGGGAAACAGAAAGTCGGATAGGGGATTTGATATTGGTGACTCCGCTCAAACGGCCAAATTGATTTACAAATCCATTGACTTGCGGGTCTACTTTATTCCAATAGTTATGCTCATTTTTACGGCGAATAGTCCTCCGAAAGTTTATGCCCCATTGTTGGAAAGGTGTTTTAGGAAAACGCAGGGCTGACAAAGGTATCTCCATTTCCACGTACCAGTTAGTCTCATCAATGGTGACCGCACTTAACCAGCCTGCGTTCCAGCTTTCGTCAGAACCCATAGCTGTCCAGCGCCGGTCAGACTGAACGCCAGCAGCTGATACCATAAATTCAAAAGCATTGATATCATCATCGTACGTATCAAAATACACCCCAAAAACATCTGAAAAACCAGTATTGTCACGACTGGTAAATTCCCGCATGATGCTGTCTGCCGAGACATCATAAAACGTAGCGCCAATATAAATGGAGGTATTGTCGTAGAGAATGGTTACTTCTGTAGGAAAAGAAGGCGCTTTTCCGGGATTAGGGCTGCGCTGTACAAAACCGCTTGCAGGGCAAAGAACACTTTGCCATTCTGCTTCGTCTAATACGCCATCAATTTTAGGGGATTTTTGAATGCGGGTAGCAAAAAAATCTTTAGGAAACTCATCGTTAGCGTACACATCGCTCAAAAAAGGTACAATTGTTAATAAAGCCACCAGGGCAAGTAAAGTCTTTGACATGCGGTCAGTTACAGCAAAATAAGTTAGAGAAAAGATTAAAAATGAATGAAGCTAAGCTAAAAAAATCTTGATACACCGATATAATCCAAATAAATAAGCAAAATGTTCTTGAAACAGTTCAATAAAATTCAACTGCTAAGTAAACAACCACAAAAAACTATTGCTTGTTGTTGTAAAACATAATGTTACACCTGTTATTTTGAAAATAATATTGAGAAAAAGGTGTAATATTGATATTGCTCAAATAAATATTGGTTAATATAGTTTTTTCTGTAATTCTATGAAAGAAAGATTATCATTTATGTTGTGGGCAATATTGTTGCCCTTTTCAGCTTTTGCCCAAACCTTGAAAGTAGAAGATTTTGCCACCAATGAAAAGATCGCTGCTGTGGTGGTTTATTCTCCTAAAGACCAGTTGTTTAGACAGACTAACGCCAGGGGTGAACTTTCCTTGGAAGAATTTTTAAACGAGGATTCTCTTTCCTTTCAACACCCCGCCTACCAGAAGCTTCAACTTTCTATGGCCGATATCAGGCAAATGAATTTTTTGGTCAGCCTGAAGGAGAAGGTAATCCAAATGAACGAAGCAGTGATTATGGTGAACCGTTGGGAACAAAAGAAGGAAGAAATTCCCCACCAAATAGTTTCCATAAAACCCTCCGATATCGCTTTCCTAAATCCCCAGACTGCCGCTGATATGCTGGATAAAACGGGGCAAGTGTTTGTGCAAAAAAGCCAGCTAGGAGGAGGCAGCCCGATGATCAGAGGCTTTGCCGCAAATGCTGTCTTGATCGTAGTAGATGGTGTAAGGATGAATAACGCCATTTTCAGAAGTGGCAACTTACAGAATGTCATCAATTTTGATCCCAATATTATTGAAGAAGCTGAAGTTGTTTTTGGCCCCGGCTCGGTCATTTACGGCAGCGATGCCTTGGGTGGAGTGATGGATTTTCATACGCGTTTGCCGCAATTTTCCGTCAGTGGAAAATTAGAGATGGATGGCTCGGCGATGGCACGTTATGCTTCAGCCAATCGGGAAAAAACCGGGCATTTTGACCTAAGCATCAGTGGAAAAAGACTCAGTTCATTCACTTCCATTTCTTATAGCGATTTTGATGATTTGAGATCCGGGAGTCAGCGTACCAATCAATTTCCTGATTTTGGGAAGCGCTACAATTATGTAGTTCGTGCCCAGGGAGAAGATTCCCTGGTGAACAATCCTGATGTGAATATACAAGTACCTTCCGGCTACCAACAGATTGACATTACACAGAAACTCCGGTACCGCGTGGCTGATAAAACGGATATGGTATATGGTCTGCTCTACAGTACGACCTCCGATATTCCACGCTACGACCGCCTGATAGTGTACGATGAGAATGGGCTGCCGGAAGATGCCGAATGGTACTACGGTCCTCAGAAATGGATGATGCACTCTTTGAAAACGCGCTTTTATCAGAAAAACAAGTTTTTTGATGAAGCCAACCTGACGCTGGCTTTCCAGAATTTTGAAGAAAGCCGCAACGACCGGGGCTTTCAAAGTAGCCGTTTGAGAAGCCGCACTGAAAAACTGAATGCTTATACAATTAATTTTGACGCAGATAAAATATTTAATCCCAAAAACCAACTGTTTTATGGTGCTGAATGGGTAAACAATACAGTAACCTCAGAGGGAATTCGCCAGAATATCAATACAGGAGAAGTGGAGCCAACCTCAACCCGCTATCCTGATGGTGGAAGCGACTATAGTAGTGCTGCCCTTTACTTAAACCACAAATGGAATTTTGACCCTCGCTTTACCCTCAGTACTGGCCTGAGATATAGTCATGCTTGGCTGGAATCTCGTTTTACTGAAAATTCATTCTACGATTTTCCCTATGAGCAGATTAGCCTCAATACCGGCGCATTGAGTGGAAGTGCTGGCCTGGTATTTCGTCCCACCGAAAGTTGGCAACTTAATTTCCTGCTTTCTTCCGGTTTCCGGGCACCCAATGTAGATGATGTGGGTAAAGTGTTTGATTCTGAGCCGGGCAATGTAGTAGTTCCTAATCCAAATTTGGGACCTGAATATAGTTATAACGCTGAAATAGGCATCAGCAAATACATGGGTGAAAAATTCAGAGTGGAAGGTATGGTGTACTATTCCCGGCTGCGCGATGTGATGGTGCGGAGAAACTTTAGCTTTAACGGCATGGACAGTATGATGTATGATGGGGAGTTGAGCCGGGTGCAGGCGATTGTCAATGCCGGAAAAGCTTATGTACTTGGCTTTAGCCTGAATGCCGCCTATACCATTTTGCCGGAACTAGCTTTGCAGTCTACCTTAACTTATACCACTGGCCGCGACCTGGAAGAAGACGCTGCTTTGCGACATGCTGCGCCTCTATTTGGTAATACCCGTTTGACATATCAACATGGGAAGTTAAAAGGAGAATTTACGGTGCGGTACAATGGTGCTATCGCTTACGATGAGTTGGCTCCCTCTGAGCAAAACAAACCTTATCTATATACTGAAGATGGTGCATTGGCCTGGTATACCCTCAACTTGACGGGAAGTTACCAACTCAACCAATATTTGCTCATCACGGGAGGCATGGAAAATATCCTGGACACACATTACTGGCCCTATTCCTCCGGCATTGCTTCCCCGGGCAGAAATTTTATTTTATCGTTGCGGGCGAAATTCTAAAAATACCTGCTTTTTCCATACTAATAATTCAGGTTCATTCTCAAGCCAGCATAGTAATTACGATCGGGGGCAGGTTGGTAGTAGCGGCCTCCAAAAGCATTTAGGTCATTACCTAAGCTGTATTTTTGGTCTAAAAGGTTATTAACACCGGCAAAAAACTCCATGTTCAAACCGCTACCCAAAGCCAAACGATAGCCAGCTTTTAACAAAATCAACTGATATGCATCAGCATAAACGGAGTTAGCATCATTGAGAGGAATTCCATCGGTAAAATTAAGTGAACCATTGAGGTAAAGTCCCAAATTAGTTTCTAAAGTGGCAGCTAATACAAAAATATTGGGAGCCACGCCGGTAAGGTCATTTCCTGAATAATCTTGTATGGTGTCTTCTTCAAACTTAAAGTATTCTTTAAAGATAAAATCATGAAGGGTGTAAGATAACTGTACTTCCAGGTTTTTCACAAAACCTTCCTGTTCATCAATGGCAAAGTAGGTGAAAGCAGTTTCCAAACCCCGCTGGTCGGTAGAACCAGTATTGGTGAATAAGACAGTACCCCGATCCGATTGCTGTTGCACGATGGTTTCATCCAGTTGAAAATAAAATGCACTGACATCAAAGTTAAGTTTCCCATTGAGGGTGTTTCCTCTCAAACCTATTTCATAATTGACACCTTTTTCCGGCTTAAGCCCTAGGTTGATGCTTCCTTCATTAGTCCGCACATCTTCAATGGTGGGCGGCGAAAAGCCATAACTGATGCTGGCATGCACTGCGACGGTGTTAAACTGTTTGGCCAGGCCGATACGAGGTACCCAAACCGGATCAAACTCTTTGACCACTCTGAAAGCAGAATCCAAATTGTTATCTACCAAACGGTTAATGTCATATTTCAGGTAATTACGACTGAGGCCAACTGTTAGGAAAAAATCTTTTGGCAACTCCAGTTCGGTACGCCCAAACACAAAAGATTGACGGCTTCTCAACTCATCATCAAAATTGAGGGCACCGGGATTGCCATAATCATTCTCAAAATTCCTGGATATATTAGTGCCCGACTGAAATTCTCCTCCCAAAGTAAAGCGGGTTTCAAAACCAAAAAGTTGGCTAAGGTAATCAAAGCGAGTACGGCCGCCACCAGCCATACGGCTGTCCCTTTTGTAGTCAAGATTGAAAGGATTTTCAAAAAAGCTAAAATCACCATAAATGGTTGTCAGGTTGCTGAATTTTTCATTCCATTGATAATCCTGGCTCAAACCGAAAAGCAAATATTCTTGGTCTATTCCGGATTTTGCCTCCTCGCTGCCTAAAGCAAAACGACTGGGTTGACGGGCTAATTTGGGATTTTCATTGTACTGTTCAAGGGTAAGGGCGCCCGGTATTTCGTAGAAGAGATTAGAATAAAGAAAATTCGCTGAGATTTCTCTTTTCTCAGAAAGATCAAATTTACCATGCAATTCAATTACATCTCTATCAAGGGCGGTATGGTCACGATAACCTTCCGATTCCTGGTGAGCATATTTGAAAGTATACGTGCTATTTTCTGTAACTTGATTCACAGTAGCAGCATAGCGTTGCAAACCGTAAGAGCCTAACATAGCCTCGGCGCCGATGTAATTTTTTTGCTGTTGTGCACTTTCGCTCTGAATGTTCACCACACCGCCAGTTCCGGCGCCATAAATACTACCTGCCGGGCCCTTGACCACTTCTATCTTACCCATATTGATGATGTCCAGCAGATTAAAATTGGTACTGCCAGAAGGCTCGGTGAAGGGAATATTATTCCAGTAGACTTTGATGTTTCGCACACCAAAAGGTGCTCTCAGTGTACTACCCCGAATAGCGATGCGGTAGCTTCCCGGAGAGCGTTCTTCCATACGTACACCTGGAATAAGGTTCATCGCCGGGAGGACAGAAGTTTCGTCAAAGGCTGAAATTTGCTGAGAGGTAATTAAAGCTACCGCACCGGGTGTCTGAAGCAATTTACGATTAGCATCGTAGCCAATGACGGTAACCTCATTGAGTAACTTAGTATCCAGGCTATCTTCTTGGGCGAAAAGAGAGGATGTAACTAAAAAAAAAGCAAAGGTAAAATAAGAAAAAACTTTCATGCGGTAGTCTAGTAAATGATGAAGCATGAAAGTAAGTGAATGCAGAGA
This sequence comes from Cytophagales bacterium, assembly GCA_038259985.1. GTDB lineage: Bacteria > Bacteroidota > Bacteroidia > Cytophagales > Cyclobacteriaceae > Catalinimonas. The sequence continues at coordinate 2,263 of JBBSOG010000013.1, read as the reverse complement.
AAATTGTTAGTAGAAAGGGAAAAATTAATTCAATGCCCACGTAATTTCTACCTGCTGCTTACCAAACTCCCGGGCATCAGCCACATCATTGCCCATATAAATATCAATGCGTTTCTCCCAGCGCTTATTCATTTTGTCTAATACACGGAATGTACCGGGAAAACCCTCAATTTTTACTTCAGTATTATGGTCAAATCCTTGTTCTTTCAATAGGTCACGGGAAACGGCGATAGCTTTCATACCAGGCTTTAGTTTATCTCCCCAGGCAGCGGTGATTGCATCTCCTTTTTTGGTTTGGGCTTCTACAGAATTATAGGCAGTAGCGGTCACTTCTAAAGTCTTGGTTTCCGCGCAAGAAGCTAAAAATATCAGGGCAATGAAGATGACAAAATTATGATGTTTCGTTAAAACGGTCATGATGTTTAGAGGTTAGTTCACTGTAGTAACCCTAAAACATAGCTAATTGTTCAAAAAAGGCTCTTTTGTGTTCCGTACTGCGCCAAAGATGGGGCTTCAAGGGACAATTTGAGCTTGCTATTCATTCGATCAACTAGATAAACCGACAGTTCCGCTGCCCAAGTATCTTCCGGTTGGTGAACGATAAAATACAGTTCTTGCAGACCCTGATCTAACCAACGACCAACACGTTCAACCCAGGTATCTATCCGTTGATAATCGGACGGGTGCAAAGCGTTGCCCACAAATCGTACAATCAACCTTGAGTTAGTAAGCTCCATATGTACTACGTCCCTTCTGCCCGCCGTATCGGTAATAACGCTGCTTAACTGATATTCCTCCAAAAGATCAAAAGCCCGTTCCCTTATTTTTTTGTCCTCAAACCAATGAGGGTGCCGAAACTCAACAGCTAGGGGAATATCTTGAGGCCACGCTGATAAATAGTCAAATAATGCCTTCCCATTGGAACGAGGTTCAAAAGTAGGAGGGAGCTGCATAAAAGGAAGCCCCAGCTTATCATCAAATGTATATAAAGCCTTTAAAAATAAGGAAGTAGCTTGTAAACTTTCCCCAAAGTCAGGGCTATGGCTGATGGTTTGCGGAATCTTAGGGCAGAACATAAAACCTTCAGGTGTTTTTCCTTTCCACTGCTCCACCATCTCCGGCGTGGGGATACGGTAGTGAGTGGTATTCATTTCTATCGTATTAAACTGCCGGGCATATTGATACAGATAATCCTTAGAGACAGTGCCTTTGGGATAAAGTGTTCCCACCAATTTGCTATCTCCCCAGCGGGCCAGTCCGATATAAATACGCGACTTTGGCGAGTCCTTTTGCTTGCCAAGTACGCGCTGATTGCGATCAGCCTCTACAGGCAAATCAAAATTCATCTCGCTGATATCTTGCAGTTTCCCAAACTCCATACAAAAGAAAGTTAGTTCATGCTATAACATGAATATAGGCTATCCTGTTGTGAATACCCATCAAAGAAAGTAGATTTGCCCACATAGTCTATGCCGAACTTTTTCTCTAGCATTTTAACATGCGCACTTGTTTTTTTTGGCTTGCACAGCGTGCTGGCGCAAATTGGTACCCCTCATACCTTTGATTTTCTCAACCTTTCGCCCTCAGCGAGCATCACCGCCCTGGGCGGCGTACAGGCCACAGTATCGGCAGATTCAAGTGTATTTTCTACATCAACTTGGTTAACTAATCCAGCAGCTAATTTGCCTCGCTTTCATCAGCAGTTAAGCGTAAGTTACCAGCCCTACTATGCGGATGTAGACTTGGCCACGTTAAGTTATACGCGTGAAATTGGTGAAAACGGTAGTTGGGGCGCGGGGGTCCAGTATCTCAACTATGGCAAGATAGAGAGTTATGACATCAGCGGATTGTCAACCGGAACCTATACTGCTCAGGAATACGCGATATCATTTAACCGAAGCTTTCAGTCAGGCCCTTTTAGGTTAGGCATCAATGCCAAGTGGATTGCTTCTAACATCGGTAGCTTTGGTGCCTCAGCATTACTATTTGATATCGGGGGAATGTTCATTCATCCTAAGTATGATTTTACGGTAGGTCTTGCCATTAATAACCTGGGTCTTTTGCTAAACAATTATACTTCCCTGAGCCAGAGCCGGATGCCTACTGACTTAAAGATAGGAATCGCCTACAAACCTCAGCATATGCCTTTTCGCTTTTACTTGAATGGCTACCATCTGATTAATCACTATGGGGCATATTATGCTCAGGATAACAATGAAAAGGCCGGTTACGTTAACAAAATACTAAGGCATGTAAGCTTAGG
>JBBSOG010000012.1:0-27093 GCA_038259985.1 Cytophagales bacterium | reverse complement strand
TATTTTGTAAATCATCCCCATCAGTCAATACGAAAAGACCTGCCTGATTGGCTTTTAAATACTGGACGACATGCATCACCAATTGCTCACCCAACTGATCTGTATGCTGCTGGTACTTCCTGGTGATTTCGGCTACTATGGACAAACCTTCTGTAGCCCAAAGCCTTCTTTGGTCTGCTTCTTTCACTCTTTTCATTTGCTCTCGCATTTGAATGAGTTCGCCAGCCAAGTTCTCCTGGTTAGCAGTCTGATCCGTATCCTGGATACCTTCCCACGCTACCTGATAATCACCGGCAGTGATTCTTTTAATAAAACCTAAGGCCTGTCTGAGATTTTGAACGATGCTTTCAATAATATTTTCTTCGTTCAATCCTTTTTCTTCAGTAGAGGAGTCAAAAATGTATTTTTTATTACTTTCGTCCAGCACTTTGAACAGTTCCTTCCGCGATTTTTCGCTCTTACGGATTCTGACCATGACCAATACCAAAGTGGGTAATCCCAAAAGTATCAGTAGCCATTGGGTATAAGTGATCAGGGTGACACACAGGTTCAGTTGATAGTCCGCCTCAGCAAGCACTTCCTGCTCGTATATTCTCACTTTAGCTACGAACCTGTTATAATTTTGCATCAGCCCAAATCCCAGATCCTTATATAGAATAGACTGTGCTTCCTCAAGCTGTGCTTGTTTGGTTAGCTGGTACATATTGTCCATCACCTGCATATAAGCATTGATATCAGCTTTGACAACAATCATACTATCCAATTCTTGATAATCTTGCTGCGCCAGAATCTTTTCCACGTTTTTTATGAAAGGAACATAAGCTTCCCGAGCCTGGTTGAAAGGTGAAATAAAACGGTCTTCTTTGACAATCATATATCCACGAACACCTACGTCAGCCAACAGGATCATTGTCGTCATGTCTTTCAGGTCAAGGATTACCTGCTGGGCTAACATGCTTTTCTCCTTCTGCCGGGAGATCACCTGGCGACTGTAGAAGGTGAGCGTTGCCCCTATAAGAATAATAATGAGCACGGCAGAAATAAAAAAACTGATCCCTTGTTTATTGAACCATTGGAATAGTTGGGCTTTCATCTTTGCAAAATGGGTAGAAGTAAATAATTAATCTATAAAGCTAAATCACCGGCAGTTGGTGGTCAAACCAAGTAGATCAATTTCAAAACATTGTAACATTTGCAATAAATACGAAAAATTGTGAAGCCAGCCAGGTTGGGAGTTTAATGTGCCGCGTAGGCTTTCTATGGTAGCCAAATATTGTGTGTAGCAGTTTTTACTTTGAATTCTTAACCATAAATTCTGATTTCTTCGGCTATGATGTGCTTTTGCAACTTTGGTTTGATGGCCTGATATTCCACTAAATCTACTTTCGTGCCTAGCAAGTCTTCCAGTTCGTATTCAATCCCCACAAATTCAAGTAGGCTTATTTTATTGCTTAGTTCCACCAGTAGGTCTACATCACTTTTCTTGGTAGTTTCCCCACTTGCTACAGAACCGAATATACCTGCCCGTTTTATCTGATGCTTCCGCAGTACCGGGATGATTTTTTCTTTTATTTCTTCTATTTTCATGGTACTATCTCTAATGTCCATTGATGATTAGTGCAGCAGACTGCGGGGCTTATTTGCTTTGTTCCTACGAGTTTTAACATACGCACTTGGGCTAACTAATTCTCATGCTCTTAATTCCCGGCTGGCGGTTTCATAGTGTCGTCAACACCTTTTATTTCATGTTTTTGCTATTCTCAATGAGTTCGTTTACAAACTTTTCTTTCATACCTAGGTAACTTACAGAATCTTTAAAGTGAGAATTTTTATAATTATCAAGGTGCAAAATTTTAAATTCCAAATTTGAATTGTGATATAACAAAACCTCAATCGCCTCATTAGGATTCAGCCTTTTGAATAGATAATATGATAATTTATATTTATCCCTATTTTTGGAATTTAAAAGTACTTCGGACGCTATAAAATCATATTACTCTGTCGGATCTTCCCTATCGGATAACAAATATCCTTCAGAACTAAGTGTCTGCACATCATTTTCAGATTTTAAAACTGGCTCGGAAGAATTGTGATTATTTATAAGGCTGATTGAGAGCAATTCTAACTTTTGAGATATATCAATACCATGATGGTTCTTATTCTCTAATTCTTCTAATCGTGAATAATGAACGTAATAAAGGCAGTATAAAAATACTTTTTGCCGAATTGTTAAATTATCAAATTCCAAATTATCAAGTAAGTAATAATATGTATAGAAATTTGGCGTCAAATTATGCAAAATCCATTTATTGATTGTCTATAAAAGAAGATTCAACATTTTATCTTCTACAAAATATTTTGATAGTAAATCTTCATGTTGAGATATCATCTTCATCAATACATCGCCTTCAATCAAATGGATTTTGTATGATCTATCCTTTTCTATTTTCTCAAGCCATGTTCGACCATTGTTTGACACATACGAAGAAAATATAAAAACTAAATGCTGAGGTTTTTCAGCATCTGCCCAAGCTACTTTAGAACTTAGTTTTTCTGGTGGCACTCCCTTGTCATACTTTTTGCATTCAAAAAAGAAACTCTCCTCATATTTACCTATCAAACTATTGTTAAGTACCATTTTTCCTTCTATATCTCTTCCATTGTCTGCACCTCCTTTCCTCCAAATAACTTTGGAAAATCCATGCTTTAAAATTAACTCAAAACATAATTCCTCGAAATCATCACTTGATAACTTATTATATTCGATGTATTTCTCGAGCGAGTTCATTTTCCTTTTTTTCTTAATTGTCAACAACATTTTTTAAACGCAATTACAAATCTCTTGCGTCTATCTGCAATACAATATAATAGGAAAGTCACACTTATCCATATGGTATTCTTGCTGCTATTTTCTGTTAGATAAACGTGAGCCAAAAGTCTGCATTTGCTTTTGTCGCGGCTTTAATATCTGGTTCACTACCTCTCTCAACCCACAATCTTTTCTAACACATTGCCGACCCAGTAGGCGAGTACTGCTGCGGATGCTCCTAATAGGAGGGTTTCCATGACACTACGCAAGCGGTTGGTCTGGTTGACCATGCTTTTGAGCCAACCAATCCCGATGAAGGCTAGGGAGGTAAGTACGCTGGCAATCAAGAAAGTATGGGCTACTTCTGTTTCCCGGAGATAGTTGTACACATAAATAAGCAAAGGCACCAGTCCCACCACGATGAATGACAAAAAGGTGACCAGGCCAATGGTAAAAGGGGATTTGGTTTCGGGAATCATCTCCAGTTCCTCCTTCATCATGATATCTACCCAGCGGTCTTTATCTTCAGTGATCTTGGCCACTACTTGTTCCAGCAATTCCCCTTCAAAGCCTTTGGCGGCGTAGATTTCCCTAATCTCCTGCACCTCTTTTTCGGGAATGTTTTCTACTTCCCAGTACTCCACGCTTTTGTGTTTTTCGTAACTGTCCCTTTCGGTTTTGGTAGAAAGATAAGCGCCTACCGACATAGAAAAGCCGTCGGCAATGAGGTTGGCAAAACCCAGAATAATCACCACGGCAGCACCCAACTCGGCCCCGGCTGCCCCGGCCACTACCGCGAAGGTCGTCACACTGCCGTCAATGCCACCGTAGACAAACTCCCCCAGGTATTCCTGGAACTTACCCAATGAAGTGTTTGCGCCGTGTAGCCGGTCCTCTGATTTCGGTTTTTTGTGTTCTGTCATGATATTGCCTTTGGCGGGAATATACAGATAGTCTGCGTCATTCGTGAGGGGCGTGGCTAATTTGAAACCTATTCAAATAAACAGATAACCGTTGAGGGGCGTTAGCTTTTTACATTGAACATAAATCATAGATCATAGATCATAAAAAAAGATGGAGATGGACACGACCGACATTTTAGAACAACCTACCAGCAGGGCTATTCAGCAAGCCAGTGTAAACAGGAAAAGGCAATACTTTGAATCAGGGGTTACCCGTTCTTATGCCTTCCGAAAAGAACAACTGCAAAAGCTGAAAGCTGCTATTGTAGGCTATGAATTTGATATCAGTCAGGCGCTGAGGGCGGATTTACATAAACCCAATCTGGAATCTTATGTGAGCGAAGTGGCGCTGCTCTACGCTGAAATTAACCATACGCTTAAGCACCTGAAAAAGTGGATGAAGCCGGAAAAGGTAACTACCTCCCTGACAAACTTCCCCTCCCGCAGCACCATTTATAAAGAGCCTCTGGGTATTTGCCTGATCATTGGTCCCTGGAACTATCCTTTTCAACTCCTGATGGCACCCCTCATCGGGGCGATAGCGGCAGGCAATACGGTTGTGCTTAAACCCTCGGAACTCACCCCGCGCACCGCTAAGGTGATAGAAGATATGATCAGCCATACTTTTCACCGGGATTATATCAGCGTAGTGCAGGGCGAGGGTGCTGAAGTGGTACCGGAACTCATGGAGCAGTTTCGTTTTGATCATATTTTCTTTACCGGCAGTGTGGCGGTCGGCAAAGCCATTGCCCAGCAGGCTGCCGAAAAGCTCACCCCAGTGACGCTGGAACTGGGAGGTAAAAGTCCGGCTATCGTAGATAAGTCCGCCAACCTGAAAGTGGCTGCCCGGAGGATTGCCTGGGGCAAAACTTTTAATGCCGGACAAACCTGTGTCAGTCCTGATTATTTATTGGTGGAAGAGAGCATCAAGTACACGTTTATCGCGCACTTTCGCGCTGCTTTAGAAGAATTCTATGGTAAGCTCACGCCCAATCATCCGGACTACGGACATATCGTGAACCAAAAGCGCTTTGATACCATCAGCAGCTATCTTGAGCAGGGGCGTATCCTGCACGGTGGTCGCGTGGACCGTGAAGCTCTGTTTATTGAACCCACCCTGATGGACGAGGTAGACATGGACAGCCCTATCATGCAGGAAGAAATCTTCGGGCCGATCTTGCCGATATTGACTTTTGACAATTATGATGAAGTGCTAGATACCATTGCCAAAAACCCTTACCCCTTGTCCCTCTATCATTTTACCAGCGACAAAAAGAAGGAGGCGATGATCAGGGAGCAAGTACAGTTTGGGGGCGGGGCGGTGAACAATACCATTGTACACCTGAGCAACCCTGATTTGCCCTTCGGAGGCATTGGCACCAGTGGCTACGGTGCGTATCATGGCAAGCAAAGCTTTGACACTTTTACCCACCAAAAGAGTATCATGAAAACCGGCACCTGGATTGATCCATCTTTTCGCTACGCTCCCTACGATACCTACAAAATGGTGCTGGCCAAGCTCCTGATGAGGTGAATGATTAATGACGGATGATTAAAGAGGAATGGGGAAGAGGGTAGGCAGGAACAACTATTGGAAAGCGCTTGCAGACATATCGGTGAAATGTAGGCAAACCATTGGATTCCATGAGGATGTGATGTAACTGCCTCAGTGCCACCCGCAATTTTGATGATGAATGAATATTGACGCGTGTTCATCCGTCATTATTCATTCATCATTACTCATGATCAAGCTATGCTTGAGTAGTTTCCTTACGTTTTTTACGCGTGGTCGGCACAACGATCCCAAAACCTTCCAGCATCTGCGGATCATCACGGTAAGCCATGTGGGCAGTGGTTCTAAACTCGGATATCCACTGACGTAATGCCTTGAAAGCAGCGTTTTTCTGCTGGGTACAACTCTCTGCCATACCTTTTTTTTGCGTCCGCTCCCCTTTCATGGCCAGTAAACTGTTTACCGACGCACTCGCCTGCTCAAGTTCTTTCTTGCTGACCCCATAAGGCTGGAGGTTAAGCTCCTGTTCCGACACTTTGGCATAGAAATAGGCTGCCTGCCGGATACAAGGCCAGCCCTCTTTGGCGAAGCGGTTGATCTTGAGTGAGTACAAAAGCGTGGGCTCCCTGCGAAGGGCAGTACGACATACATTAGCATGCTCTTTGAACTGTGCCTGCACCGCATCCATCTGGGCATTAAGTTGCTGTGATAAGCTCCACTGGGCATCGTAAAGGGCCACCTGATCTTTTTGGCAGCTTTTGGCCTTGTCTATCAGGCTTTCGCCCTGCTGTTTCCGCTCAGGCGTCAGCCCATAAGCTTCCATCATAAGCCTAATACTTTCCTGCTCCATCCCTGATATCGCCAGGAGGGCAGTCTCCAGCACACTGCTGTCTGATTTTGAATCCATCTTTCTAAAGATTATGTGAATAAAATGTTGATCAAGAAAGATGTCCGAAAGCGGGCTACATCCCTGCACTGCTTTACGCCAACCGTTCTTAGCAAGAGATGCTATCAAATCAGGGACACTTTTGCGGAGCATTTCCCAAACAATGATCTCATATACTACACTGGTAAGATTAGTTGGCAAAGGCACAAAATGCTCCGGATCAGCCTCAAAGTAGGCTTACCCCAAGGCTACGCCGCTTGGATGGATGGCAGGATATTACATCTACCTTACTCAGCCATGTGGATGGGCCTCTGGATATTACCTCTCGGGCTTCAATCCATGTGGATGGGCCATAAGATATCATCCCCGGAGGCAAATCCAGTCGGATGCACGCCCGGAGACAATAACTTAGGGTTCCGCCGGGGGCAAAAGTGCCAGGAGATACGAACTTTTGGGACAAAACACACTGGCGCAGGCAATGGGAATGGAATCAAATGGGCGAGGCAGTATATCTTGACTTCCCTGGACATAAACTTAGGCAAACGTTTAACAAAGGATAGCGGTAAACGCAGCATTTTAATAATAAATCAGTATAAAGGTAAATCTAAAGGGATTATATTGGAAAGTATAAGTAAAATTAACCGCCATATGACGTATATACAATCGTTGGGCTTTATTATGAAGAAAAGAATAACCTATATCTGCATAGCACTGATTAGCACAGTTATAGCTCTTTGTTCCTTTCAATTAAAGAAAGATAAGGTGATCATATTAGCTGGTAAAGGCATTGTTCTGAATGGGGATAGTATTTTGCTTAAGAAAACGACTTATGAAGAATTAGCAAAGATTCTTAAAGTAAAGGCAAAGAAAGGTTATGCAATCCAAATTTGGGATGGTTTTGAAGCTGAAACAGGAGAATCTGTTTCCGGAACCGAATTTGTAAAAAATGTGAAATATAAGACGATACAGTTTGACTATGTAAGCCAAGATACTGTTAATTTCAGGCTTAATTGGATTAGTATAGAAAAAAGCAAAGATTTAGAAGTCAAAATAGCAGATGATTTATATCTAGGAGATACTAATCCTAATTTACAGCTAAAGTTCAATAAAGTAAATGGACACGACTATATTTCAGAAAATGGATTAACCTACAACCTGTATAGTAAAGGTATTAGCTTTGATTTAGATAGTATCAGAGGAGAGAGAATCCTTACAGAGGTTTCAGTTCATTATACCTTAAATGAATAAAACAAAGCCCAACAAAAAGCAGCTGCTACGCCTCTTAATATGAATTCACAAGCATGTTGCTCTAAGTAGCACAATACTAATAACCTACAAAAAAACGCAAACAAACCGGCTCAACAGTTCGCTCAGGCGTTGTATGATATTTAAGCGAACCTAATAATGATTGAAGAACTTCCGATTTTCATTAGCATTTTCCCCCTCCTCAGTGTCACCCGCAATGGAATTGTCGCAGAGGACACTGAGTTAGTTATAACTGTGTCAGCTTTTCAAAAGCTCAGAGTCCCTTACAGGTGACTCTGAGTGAGTGCAAAGTTTGGCAACGCACTTAAAAGATAATAGGTTATCAAGAAAGGTTATCATATATATCTTTTCGGTGGGCAATCACGATGAGCACAACAATTTCACTCCCTTGCTGCTCCAAAACCAAACGGTAATCTCCTAACCTTACCCTGTAGTAGCTTTTATATCCTTTTAGCTTTTTTACATTAGAAATGCCATTTAGATCAGGCGCTTTTTCCAGTTGATCTATAAGCTTGATGATCCGATCAGCAACTTGCTTATTTTTTATTTTGGACAGGCTTTTCTCAAATGATCGGTCAAACCTTACCGTCATATACTCTTTAGCTTTTTAAGGACACTGCTTTTACTGACTGTTTCGCCTGTTTTCACTGTATCAGCAAGAAGGCCTAATGCCTGATCTTCTGACAGAGGGGTTTTAATCCTTTGCTCGCTTAACCCTAGCTCTTGAGCTAACTTCTGGAGCAGGTCTAATTTTGTTTTATCGCCTTTGATGATGATACTATCCATTTCGCATTTTAATTTTGAGTTGCCGTAACGGTAGCGAAATTTACGCAAATTTGGTAGGATTCATTGTCAAGCATTGCTAAAAGTTGCGGCGTTATTTCAATTTCTGTCTCTTTGTGCTCTTATGCTGGATGCTGCGTATGCATGAAATGATTTACCGAATGTTATAACCCTCTCCCACTAGCGCATGTTTGAGTCCAACAGAAACGTATGCATCTGGAATACATATCTGTCTTAGGCACGGATATACCATAGTTCAGGAAAACTTAGCCAATATATTGCCATCAGAATGACAGGAGGCACACCTGGCATGGCATCAAACACGCACCATATTATCAAAATGATTTATTCTTTTTTGGTGTATATTGAGTGGGTGAAGAATTGTCCCTGCATATAAAAAATTGATAAGCGATGACCCAAATTGAATTGTATCAATCCGTCCTCAAAAAGCTGAGCAATATACCCGCTAAGGATTTACCCCAGGTAGACAGGTTTTTATCGCAGTGGGGTGATGGACCTCATGACAAAAGCAAGAACAAGGAAAAAACGATGGCACTGGCCGGTGCCTGGGCTGATATGGAGGAAGAAGACTTCCAGGATTATCTAAATAAAGCGAAAGACTCCGGAAATGAATCTTTTGGTAGAGCAGTTGACCTATGAATGAAGCATTACTAGACACTGATACTGTTTCCTTTTATTTTAAAGGTAATCCAAAAGCCATTCATAAAATCAATACTTATCTCAGCCAGTATGGTTACGTCAACATCAGTTTAATTACATAAAATGTTAAAACTCTGAGGCAATGGATAAAAGCGAAGCTTTAAGATTAGCCCAAAGATATGTTGATCTGGTCAAAGAACACTTCTCAGTGGAGCAGGCCATGCTTTTCGGTTCGTATGCCAAGAGCACCAATCATGCAAATAGTGATATTGATATTGCCATTGTGTTTCAGCAGGTAGATGATATCATTGACCGGCAAATAGCGTTACTCAACATGCGAACCGACGATGACCTGCTCATTGAACCCCACCCCATTTTATTGAACGATTATAATCTCACCAATCCGCTGGCTGCTGAAATTTTGAGCAACGGCATATCTTTAACAGACCAGGCAGCTTAAACCTGTGCTGAACAGTCACCTTTTACATGTTATCAAACACACGCCAATAAAATTACAGTCATCTATAAGGATTCGTAGTTAAATGTTGACAAAATAGTTTGATTTTGCGAGGATTGGTCGTGGAATGTTGGCAAAATCATTTGACTTTGCTAGGATTCGTGGTGGAATGTTGGCAAAGTCGTTGGATTTCGCGTGGATTCGTGGTGAAATGTTGACGAAATCATTGGATTTCATGAGGATTCGTGGTGGAATGTTGGCAAAGTCGTTGGATGTCGCGAGGATTTGTCGTGAAATGTTGACAAAATCATGTTAATCAGTCAGCTTATTTTATTGGAAGCCAGTTTAGCATACGTTCTGTTTAACATTTATCGGAAAAGAATGCTTACCGCTATAAAACGGCGCATTACTTCTTTTCAAATGCATTTCACTACAGCTGGGGAATATAAAGAAGCTTGGTTTCATAACACAGCCAACTTATTTTGATGGATTTAAGTAAATTCCGTATTTTTAAACTAGGTGAGTGACAAAATTGAAAATATTGATAAGATAGTACAGCATTGGTTGGAGTCAGCTGAGCAGAATCATATTACAATGCAGCATATGATTGAATCTAAGGATTACAACTGGGCTTTATTCATGGGACATTTGGTTATTGAGAAAATTTTGAAAGCTATTTATGTAAAAAGACTTCAGCGACATGCTATTTTCACTCATGATTTATTAAGACTTGCTACTAAGATAGGGATTGATTTAACTGACGAGCAACAAGAGTGGTTAGATGAGATTACAACATTCAATCTAAATGCCAGATACGATAATTACAAACAGGACTTTTACAGACTGTGTACAAAGGATTTTACAGCAAAATGGATTGAAAGAATTGAAACGTTAAGGAAATGGTTAAAAAATCAATTATAGATATTGCAGTACGATACTTAAAGCAAGTGCCTAGCGATTTGGAAATAAAAAAAGCTTATCTATTTGGATCGTATGCTAAAGGATTGGCAAAGGAGGATAGCGATATAGATATTGCACTTGTGATTGCTAATATGACGGACTTTTTCGCTACCCAGATGCTATTGATGAGGATCAGGCGTAAAGTTGATTTGCGGATTGAACCCCATCCCATTGGAGAGTCTGATTTTATAAACCAGAACCCTTTTGCCCACGAGATTCAGGAATCAGGTATTGAAATCATAATTAATCAATAATCGCCGAAACCTAACACTGACCTATCAATAATAGATACTCGAAGTTATCTGTACCTTATATAAATGACTTCAAAGGGGTTATAAATCGGGTACGGCTATAAGGAATTTCAGTATTTTGCTCATCATGAAAAAAGAGGAAGAGAATGGTCTTGAACTTTTAACTTACTCAAAGGGTCAGGTTAAGTTTGACTACTTCGGTTCATCCGCGATTCCCATCTCGTTTTTTACAGCTTTCCTCAGCGCCATAGCGTAGCCCAGGTGCAAGGTCTCATGCATACCGTTAAATGTAATACCTTCCTCAATATTACTCAGGGTAGTCCCAAAACTGGTGGTGTATTCGTGATAGTTTTGAAAGAGCTGGCTGTCCAGGTCTTTTTGAAACTGATCCAATGTGGAGATGGCTTGCTGCTTGAGTTGTTCTATTTCTTCTCTACCAACAATATCCTCGGGTTTAGTGCCTTTTCTATACATGGCAATCATTTCATCATCCACATGCATATCAAGGCCGGATAGCTTATAACATAAAATCTGTTGGGTAACGATGATGTGCCCAAAATTCCAGATGATGTTGTTGTTAAAGCCCTGTGGAATATGGTTTAAAGCTTCTACGTTCATTCCTTCCAGGAGTGCTATAAAGTTTTCTCTGGTTTGGTTCGTGTATGTTATCTCTTTCATAATAAATGATGAGGGATGTTGTTGACTTTGAAGTTGGCCCAAAGTAGGGATTTAAAGCAAAAAATGAAATTTATTCTCAGTCAGTTCTACTATTCCATCACCTTCAGCGCCCTTTCCAAATCCTGAGGGGTGTCTATGCTGATGCTTTCGTGCGCGGTAATGCCTATTTTGATGGGATATCCGTTTTCCAACCAGCGCAACTGCTCCAATGACTCGGCTTTTTCCAGGCTGGAAATGGGTAATTGCGTCACTTCTCTGAGGATATCCGCCCGGTAAGCATAGATACAGACGTGCTTGTAGTAGGTATGATGCTCCAGCCATTCGCTCTTGTCATAGCCTCTCAAATAAGGAACACACTCCCGGCTGAAGTAGATAGCCTCATGCTTTTTATTAAAAACCACCTTCATGATGGTAGGATTGAACAGGAGCGGGGCTTCCTTCACCTCATTGACCAGCGTAGCCAGTTGGGTTTCTCCATCCAGCAAGCTGGCCAGTTCATCTATGGTATCCGGGTGGATAAAGGGTTCATCTCCCTGTATATTGATCACATAATCATAATCTACTTCTTGCTGATCCAGCGCCTCGCGGCATCGGTCGGTACCCGAGGGATGTTGTTCGGAGGTCATGACTGCTTCTCCCCCAAAGGATTCCACATGCTTACGGATATCTTCATGGTCGGTAGCAACGATCACTTTCTCTAGTTTACTAGCTGCCGAGGCCTGTTCATAGGTTCGCTGTACCATACTTTTCCCTTGGATATCTGCCAGGGCTTTGGCTGGAAAACGTGTAGAAGCTAAGCGGGCAGGAATGATACCTAGTATTTTCAAAACCGTATTATTTATCTTTTTTGAGTTTATTTGTAACCATAACCTGCACACTGAGTAATGGATATATAGCATCGCATCTTTGCACAAAAATTCTGAAGCTCATTATGTATACATCATTTTCCAGGCTAGGCGTAATTATTTTGTTGTTCATCTGGGGTTGCCAGACCCAAGAAACCAATATGGAAAACATGCTGCAAGCTACGCCATTTTTTGACCTGAAAGGAGTAATCAATGAACAAATTACTATGTTGGACCAGCTCAAGCCATCCGTGAAGGTCACTGCCCATGTGCGGGAGGATAAAGAAACGCAAACACTGCAAAAAGATAGCAGCGAGTGGGCTGAAGCCCTTAAGCTATATGCGGATGCTGATCTAAATAAGCCAGTACTTCGGGATCAGTATAATGTTAGGGATAGTGTATTGGAGGGCCAAAATCTACGGGCGAAGATTTATGAAGCAAAAAATAAGAACGAGGTTGAAGTGCCTTACATGAAAGTAATTTACGAAGATACGATTACCAACTTACGCGAAGTAGAGAGCCGGTTCCATGAAAAAAACCCCCTTTACAGTACTTCCAGAAGTATGTCCTTGTACTTTGACGAAATAGAGGGAAGCCCAAGGCTCATTCGTTATGTAACCCGGGGAAAACAGAAAATGCTCTTTAAAGATAGTGTGGTTTATGCCACTACCGCCGAGATACAGTACTAATTGCGAGGCTTTAAATTCAAAAAGCTTTTCAGTTTACTTAACGTACCTTCCTCTTTCGGTTCCCTACTATAATAGGCATGCCCGTACTTAGAATTGGCATAACTCCTATCAGATGTTGGGCTGATGCCATTGATGACGATCGCCAGGTTAGTAAAATTCTTGTTCTTCTGTAATTTGGTAAGGGTGCGTACAAAGTTTCTTCGGGAGTAATCTGCCCTGAATACATATAAAGGTATGTCCGCATGTTCCATCACCAATACCCCATCAGTGACCAATCCTACCGGGGGGGTATCTAAAATAACCACATCGTACATTTCTTTTAGCTTCTCCAACATACTATTGAAAGCCTGGTTTACGATAAGTTCTGAGGGATTAGGGGGAATAGGGCCCGCATTGATGATATCCAGTCGGTCAACGCCGGTGCTGATGATACAATCTTCTAGGCTATATTTTCCAATAAGATGCGTACTTACTCCTTTTTCTCCGTTCTTTACTGAGAAAAGATCGTGAATCTTTGGCCTTCGTAAGTCAACATCCACAATGATCACCTTTTGTCCCGATAAGGCAATCACGTAGGCTAAATTCCCCACCACAAAAGTTTTGCCTTCAGCACTCACGGTAGAAGTAACAGACACCACTTTTTTGTCATTGCGCAAGCCCATAAACTGCATGTTGGTACGCACGGAGCGAAAAGCTTCACTGATGGGTGATTTTGACGCTTTGTCCACCACCAATCCCTGAACCACTTTTTTGTTGGCATTTAAGGGGATCGCCCCTAGAATAGGAGCGGAAGTCAATTTTTCTAATTCGCTTTGACTGCTGATTTTGTCGTTGAGCACGTAACCGACCACCAGAAACATTAGGCTCAAAATAATTCCACTGAAAGCGCCGATGCCCAGGACCATGAATTTTTCGGGGGCTACCGGGGCGCCCGGCATCGTAGCAGGCAATAGTACCACAAAATCGGTGACCGTACCCGCCTTGGCAATTTCTAGCTCATTCTTCTTTTGAATTAAAGAAAGGAAAATGCTTTCATATAAATTATAGTAACGCTCGTTTTTGCCAAACTGCGTTCCTTTAGAGGGAAGCTGAACAAACTCATCCTCAATTTCCTGTTTTTTATCATCTATTTCCTCAAGCTGAACGTTGAGTTGTGTGTCATAGCTCTGTATCAAACCACTGATATCCTGCTTGAGAAGGCCAATTTTCTGGTCTTTGAGCTTCACAGCAATGGAACTTTCCTTATAAGAAGATAGCGTCAGCTCCCGCTGATTAAGGAGTTCATTAAGCTGCTGTACATATTTTAAAACATCATTAGGATATTCTACAAAACTGGTAGGCTCAGTGATAATCAGTTCTTCATTTTCCACCTTATTGCGAAGTTTACCTATCGCTTCCAGTGTATTCTGAATCTGAAACTTTCTCACATCCAGTTCTTCCATTTTGACAATAGTCTTGCCTATTTCTGACTGAAGGTTATTGGTTTTATTATCAATGGTAAAGTTCTCAAAATAATTTTCGTAGGTTGACAAACGGTCTTCTATCGTACCTAATTGCTCATCCAAAAACTGTAATTTTTGCTCGGTGGCCTGATTTTTTTTCTCTTTGGTATATTCCAGGTACACAGAGTCAATGACAGTGACCAGGTCCCTAATTTTTTGTTTGTCATACCCCTGGAAGCCTACTTTGATCGTATTGGCCTTAAAATTGACCGCCTCTACAATCATATTACTGGCCAGGTAACTCTCCAGGGATTGGTCGCTATTGATAGTAAAGTAATAAGCTGACCCCTTCAAGTCAGGACGATAGTTTTCTGTCAGCGTGAGCACAAAGCGATAAGATGGGTGTGCTATCTCCTCTCCGAATTCATAAGCCCTGGAAAAACGCTCACCGCCAATGCCATATGAAAGTATAAACTGCTCATTGTTGATAATTTCAACATCAATAGGTTTGTCGTAGAAGGAACGGTCGTTAAGTTGGTACTCTACCCTGAAAGGGGAATTTTGATAGCGTTCCTGATAGAGTACCCGGCCATAAGCATAATAGCTGATTTCAAAATCAATGGCATCTACCACTCTAGTAAAGAAGAGGTTGGACTTCAGGAGTTCAATTTCTCCTGCCATGATATCCAGGTTTTGATTCAGGTTACCGAACCCCAGGATATTTGCTTCACTCTTGATGTCTAAGCGTATGGTGGAAGTAGACTCGTACACCGGCCTGGTATACCTAATATAGAGATAGGCAAGCGTATTGGTAAACAGGATGATAAAGAAAACCCACCAGATATTTTTTTTTAAGGTGAGCAGCACTTTGTTCAGATCAATACCCTCCAGGGCATTCCCCCCGGCAGCCGGTTCTTCTATATCATATTGATCATTCCTCATAGCTACTTAGTAAAATTATTGACCAGTAATATCAAGGTTAAAGTGCTGGTAATCAAGCTCAAAATAGGAGAAATATCCCTAACCGCCTCACTCGTAATACGTTGTACCGGCTCCACATAAATGATATCATTCGGCAATACTTTAAGATTAGCTTCCTGCATGCCTTCAATAGTAGATAAATTGATAATTCTTACTTCCGGATCTTGCAAATCCCCTCTGATCAGGCGGATTTTATTTACCCTGGACTGAAGCCCAACCCCACCTGCCAGGGCAATGACTTCAATCAGGTTGGTGTTCTCATTCTGTAATGGAATGACTTTTCCTCCGGTAGAACCCAAAACCACTACTCGCTTGTTGACATAGCGGGTAATCACAAAAGCATCTTCATAATAGGCGGAGTACTCCTTTTCCAGCAAGCTATCTGCTTCGTTGAGTGTTAATCCTGAAAGGGCAACATCCCCGATGAGCGGAAGTTTTACTTGTCCTCCTTCCCTGATCAGAAAGCGGGGCCTTTCCTGTTGCCTGCCGAGCTGTTGATTGCTGTTCCCTGAGTTAAGCTCCCGCCTGATTTCATTATTAGGATCTATAATCAATTCCCCCTCATTGGTATACACCTCTACTTCTATGTAGTCATTGTCCTGTAAAGTATAATTACTTTTAGCATCTTCTACTGCCAGGAATACATTTTCAGGTACCAGTTCAGTATCTGTCTGAAACAGTATCCTGTTTTTATAAGCACCGCAGCTGGAAAGCAAACTGAGGGTGCAAAGAAGCATTAAAAGTTGTTTACAGGAGGTAATGGGTGCTTGGATCAAAGCTGGTGTTTAATTTCTTTAAATGAAGGTAAAGCTAAGTCCTTTTCGGAAACTATAGGTTCATTGATACCATATTTTTCCAGTTCCCAATCAATATTTAGTTCAGGGTCGTTCCAGATGATGCCTGATTCGGAAGCTTTGTGATATACGTTAGTACACTGATAAGTAAATACGGCATCTTCCAGTGTCACGAAGCCGTGGGCAAATCCCTCGGGCACATATACCATATTACTTTTTTTTCCATCCAGTATGAAAGTTCTATGCTGTCCGTAAGTAGGTGAATCAGGACGCAGGTCTACCGCTACATCCAGTACTTTTCCCGAAACTACCCTGACCAGTTTACCCTGTTGATAGGGTGCTTTCTGAAGATGAAGCCCACGTAGTACACCTTTTACCGAGAAAGACTGATTGGCTTGTAAAAATGTATAATCAAGGCTCAGTGATTTAAATTTCTCTACGTGGTAAGTTTCTAAAAAATAACCTCTCTCATCACCATAAACATCAGGAAAGAGTTCAGTCAAACCTTCAATATCTGTTTTCTCTATGTGCATAGCTCGTTGTTTCTTTTCAAAATTAATATGGGCTTATTTATAAATATATAGCAAAAAAACCAATGGTTAAACATTGGTTTTAACGCTTGATTTTATCTTCTTTCAGCTATCAGGCAATCAGTTTTTTGTCCTGATCAATTCCCAGATGTTGGATAGCTTCCTGGTATTTGCGGACCACGATGTTTTCATCAAACTGCTGCTGCACTTTTAACCTGCCTTTTTCACCCATCTGTCTCCGTTGCTCAACGCTCAGGTTCAGCATTTCTTTCATCTTCTCTGCCAAATCTTCTGCCGATCGCACTTTGCATAGGAAGCCATTTTCGTGATCATCCACCACATGACGGCAGCCGGGCGTGTCGGTAGTGATGATGGGCTTGCCCAGACTGGCTGCTTCCAGCAATGTGCGGGGCAAACCCTCACGGTAAGAAGGTAAAACAACACAGTCAGCCAACTCAATGTTGGATTTTACATCATCTGTGGTACCCAGATAATCAATCAGCCCATCGCTGATCCACTGGTCTATGATTTCTATTGGAATGCCTCTTTGGTGGACAGGGTCTTTGGCACCCAGTATTTGAAAACAGGCATCTACACCTTCCTGCTTCAGTTGCTTAATAGCATCTACGTACTCAACGATACCTTTATCATAGATGAGGCGGGAAATAACCAGAAAAGTAAATTTTTGCGGGCGGGACTGTAGTGATACGGTAGGCTGAAATTTTTTCAAGTCAATACCTGAGCCGGGAATAGTGTCGGCAATCTTACTTTTGATCAGGCGCTCTCTTACAAAGAGTTGAAAATCGTCGTGGTTTTGGAAAAATACTTTGTCAGGAAAACGGAAAGCAATCCTGTACAAGCTTTTGGCTAAGAGGGATACCCAGCCTTTTTTCAAGAAAACAGTCCCTAGTCCACAAACGTTGTTGATCATGGGAATACCTGCTGCCCTCGCTGCCAAACTTCCGTATATATTAGGCTTGACGGTATAATGCAGAATAATATCAGGTGATATTTTCTTATAAAGTTTGAAGAGTTCCAAAATTAAACCCGCGTCATTAATTGGATTGATTCCTCGGCTATCCATTTTGATAGGATGAAATTGATAACCCAGGCTTTCTAAACGCTTGCTGTATTGATCAAAAGGGGCAAGAATCATTAGCTGGTGCCCATCTTCCCGCAATGCGTTAATCAGTCCCATGCGGAAGTTATAAACATTCCAGGAAGTATTCAGTACAATAGCTATCTTCATAAAAATCTAAAATGGCCCTCTATAAAAATCCTGTTAACACAAAGCCACAATTATGGTGCAAATTTAGGTTTCTTTTTTAAATATATAGGTCCTTGAAACGCTCAGGATCATATTCAGCCATCATTTTGTAAGCGGTATCAAATATATCCTCCTGATTGGGCTTAGAGAAGTAATCCCCGTCTGAGCCGTAGGCGGGCCGATTTGAGGCACCACAAATGGTTTTGGGAGACGAATCAAGATGTTGGTATGCCCCCTGGACTTCCAGTACCTGTTGCATCATATAAGCGGATGCCCCACCGGGCACATCTTCATCGGCAAAAATCACCCGGCTGGTTTTTTTCACTGACTCCAATATGTTGTGATGAATGTCAAATGGTAGTAAGGTTTGTACGTCAATTACCTCGCAGGAAATGCCGAAGGCTGCCAATTGCTCGGCCCCTTGCATCACCACCCTGCACATAGAGCCGTAAGTAACGATAGTGATGTCTTCACCTTCACGAATAACTTCAGGAACGCCAAGTGCTACCGTAAATTCGTCCAGATTAATGGGAATTCTCTCTTTGAGGCGATATCCATTCAGGCATTCTACAATGACAGCCGGATCATCTGATTGTAGCATGGTGTTGTAGAAGCCTGCTGCCTGCACCATATTTCTTGGGACCAGCAGATAGATTCCTCTCAGACTATTTAACACAGCGCCAATCGGCGAGCCGGAATGCCAGATGCCTTCCAGGCGATGGCCACGGGTACGAATAATCAAAGGTGCACTTTGGCCTCCTCTTGTTCTGTACCTTAGGGATGCTAAATCATCGGAAAGGGTGGCCAATGCATAATAGATGTAGTCCAAATACTGAATCTCAGTGATGGGGCGCAAGCCACGGATTGCAGAACCGATTCCCTGACCAATAATCGTCATTTCCCGTATACCGGTGTCAGTAACCCTAAGTTCCCCATGCTTTTCTTGTAGGCCAGCAAGACCCTGGTTAACATCCCCAATTCTACCTACGTCCTCCCCAATAGCAAATACCCGGGGGTCACGATTGAGTATGTGATCAAAGCAAGCTTGCAGGACTTCCCGTCCATCTACCACACTTGCGTTTTCATCAAATACAGGCTTAACATCCTTTATCCTTAGTGCGGAAGAGTCTGTTTCACTATAGAGATGGGCATTGAAACGGTCATGGTTGGCTACTTCACTTTTCTTCAACCAGTTAAGCAAAGCCTGGCGTGCGGTTCCAGGTTCATCAGTGGTGATACGGAGGCTTTTCTTAACAGCTTTTACCCCATCCAAGCGGGTAGGGTTCAGCGTTTTTTTCAGTTGCTGATTAATTTCTTTTACATCTTCTTTCTGGGTACTCTTTTCAGCTACTTTAAGAATAAGTTGGGAGACTTGTTTCAATTCTTCGTCAATCTCGGTTCTATAGCCTTTCCAGGCGTCTGCTTTAGCTTTTTTGACAGTTTCAAACGCCTGCTGCTCTATGGTGTCCAGTTCCTGTGCCGTAGCGAAACTATTTTGTAATATCCAATCACGCATTTTCAGGTTACAATCATGCTCTCGCTCCCAAGCCAGTCTCTCTTTGGTCTTGTACCTTTCGTGAGACCCGGAGGTGGAGTGCCCCTGGGGCTGAGTCAAATCTTCCACATGCATCAAAACGGGCACATGCTGGTTTCTGGCAATATCCGCTGCCACTTGGTAAACTTCGCATAGCTTTTCGTAGTCCCAACCCTTCACTCTGAAAATCTCCAGCCCCGGTTCATTTTCTGTTCTTTGAAATCCGGATAGCGCTTCGGAAATACTCAGTTTGGTCGTATGGTATTCTTTGGGTACGGAAATACCAAAATCATCATCCCAAACCGATAAGATCAAAGGTATTTGCAGTACTCCGACAGCGTTGATTGCTTCCAGGAACATACCTTCTGAGGTAGCCGCATCCCCAATGGTAGCAAAGGTTACTTCATTTCCGTGCCGGGAGAACTTCTTGAACCGCTCAGTTTGCAGCGCGGGATTTTCCCGGTATAACTTGGAGGCATAGGCAAAACCTACGGCACGGGGAATTTGGCCAGCAGTAGGTGAAATATCTGAAGCGGAATTGTAGGCATCCACCTGGCTGTAGAACTCCCCACTCTGTCCATCTATCATACGGGAGCCAAAGTGAGCGTTCATCATCCTGCCACCAGAAGAAGGCTCTGCTTCAACGGCGGCATGGGCGTAAAGTTGGGCAAAAAACTGCTGGGCAGTGATTTCCCCTAGCGCAAACATAAATGTCTGGTCACGGTAATAGCCGGAACGAAAATCCCCCTTACGAAATGCTTTAGCCATCGCAATCTGGGCTACCTCTTTACCATCCCCAAAAACGCCAAATTTAGCTTTCCCCATGAATACTTCTTTACGGCCAATTAAGCTCGTATGCCTGCTTTCCCAGGCAACACGATAGTCGTTAAGAATCTCTTCTATGGATAGTTTATAGGTTATGCCTTGCTGATATGTCTTAGTTGATTCCAATATAACGCGTTTAATTATTCACTCTAATCCAACTAATTCTGCGTAATTGCCACTTTCAAAAATAGTTAAAAAGCATATTTTATACAAAGATGCCTTCACACCTTCATCTGAATATCCAACATTTTACTGTTATTGTGTATGACCCCAGTAAACAGCTTAACATATTTAAGATTTTAACGAAAAAAAAATTGTAATTGGATATAAGTTCCGCTTTTTGTGTTTGTCCTAAGAATATGTACTTTCGCACTCACAAATTTTATGAGCACGCTACGAACAATTTTGACGACCAGGGGAAAGCGCCTTTTTTTGTTGTTAACGACAATCATGATGCTGTTGGTTACCAGCTACCGGCCTATTATGATGTATGCCCTGTCATCAGAAGCGAACAGCAACTGCTACCAGGAAGCCTCCTCCGACAATGACAAGTCGTCAGAAAATGTTACTGTGCTGACCGCGGTCTATGAGGCTATTGTCCCTATTTACAAACTTCATGTACCAGTAGTCTATAGTGCTTTTTTTGAATTGGCGCTGATAGAGGAAATTGTAGAAAACATCAATGTAGATTTACCTCTTGCTCAAAGCACTTACTTCAGGATTCTCTTTCGAACGTTTATTTCCCCCAACGCACCCTAGCCATTCGTTTTGTAAAAACAAATACTCGTTTGTCAGCAAAATACTGGCAAATGAGCCTTATATCTTACTAATAAAACAAGCTTTTATCATTTAACTTATCGATCATGCGTAACAAGACCGGAATTGTTGTGCTGACGGTGATTATTTCACTGTTATGCATCTACTACTTGTCATTTACTTGGGTGTCAAACAATGTGGAGGAAAACGCGACTGAGTTCGCTACCACGACCGAAGGTAATATTGACTTTGACAAAAAACAGGAATACCTTGATTCGGTATTTAAACAGCCCGTATATAACTTTCTAGGAGCTAAATTTACTTATGAAGAAGTAAAGGAAACAGAACTGAACCTGGGACTGGACCTTCGGGGGGGTATGCATGTGGTCCTGGAAGTTTCTCCGGTAGAAATTATTAAAAACCTTTCGGGAGATAGCAAGGATGAGGATTTCCTAAAGGCACTTCAACTAGCCGGACAACGCCGTGCCAACAGCCAAGAGGGTTTTACTTCGCTCTTTTATGATGCCTTCAAAGAGTTGGCTCCCCAAAAGAAACTTAGTAATATCTTTGTAAATTCTGCCACCCGGAGCCGCATCAGTTTTAGTTCTTCTGACGAGGAAGTACTTGACGTAATAGATGAAGAAGTCAACAATGCGATTGACCGCTCTTTCAACATTCTGCGTACCCGTATTGACCGTTTTGGAACTTCTCAGCCCAACATTCAGCGTCTACAGAACCAGAGCCGTATCCAGATTGAGCTTCCTGGTGTGGACAATCCGGAAAGGGTGAGAAACCTGCTTCAGGGCGTTGCCAAGCTGGAATTTATTCAGGTCATGGAGCCTGGCGAGTACGTAAACTCTTTGGAAGAAATCAACCGTATCTTAGTGGATGAAGGTATGGTAGCTGGGGCCAACGACCTGGAATCACTGTCGCAGGAAAGCACTACTTCTCCCGATCAGGAACTTTCTGCTCTTACTGAGGACGAAGACGAAGGGGTAGCCCAGGATTCTTTAACTGACAGCTTAAACCTGGAGGATCAACTAAGTGAAGAAGGAAGCGATGAAGATTCCTTGCTTAACTCGCAAATTTCGCCGCTTTTCAGCTTGTTGCAAGCTCCTTTAACCTACGGTTTGGTCTATAATGTGGACGATACCGCTAAAATTAATGCCATTATCCAGCGTGAAGACGTAAAATCAATTTTACCGGCTGATGTCAACTTCTTGTGGGATGTAAAGCCTCGGGAACAGGCAAATGCTCAGTTGATAGAACTCTATGCCGTGCAGCGGGAGCGGGGTGGTAAAGCACCGCTTACCGGAGAAGTAATTGTAGATGCCCGTCAGGATTATGATGAATCTTCACGTCCAGCAATAGGTATGCGCATGAACTCTGAAGGTGCTAGAAAATGGAAAAGGCTCACTGCCAATAGCATTGGCCGCCGGGTAGCCATCGTGCTGGACGACCGGGTATACTCTGCCCCGGTAGTACAAGGGGAGATCCCTAACGGCAACTCTTCTATTTCGGGTAATTTTACCATCAAAGAAGCACAGGATTTGGCCAATATTCTGGAGGCTGGTGCCTTACCTGCGCCTACCCGTATTGTGGAGGAAGCAATTGTAGGGCCTTCTTTGGGTAAAGAAGCCCAACAGCAGGGGATCACATCTATTTTGGCAGGTTTGGCGGTAGTCGTGCTGTTTATGTTTGCTTACTATGCCAAAGGTGGCTTGATTGCCAATATTGCCTTGGTATTCAATATTTTCTTTATCCTAGGTATATTAGCCCAGCTTAATGCTGCCCTTACCTTGCCAGGAATTGCGGGTATCGTACTGACCATCGGTATGTCCATTGATGCCAACGTACTGATTTTTGAGCGTATCCGTGAAGAATTGAGGGCTGGCTCTAAATTGAGGGCTGCCATTAGCGCCGGTTATAGCAAGGCTTATAGCTCCATTATTGACTCTAATGCTACCACTTTCATCACGGCTGTCATTCTGTATGTGTTGGGACAAGGCCCAGTAAGAGGTTTTGCCGTAACCTTAATGATCGGTATTGTCTGCTCATTCTTCTCCGCAGTATTCATTACCCGCGTAATCATGGAATGGATGACCCGCAAAGGTGATGACAGCAATTTATCTTTCTCTATGCCTTTCTCTGCGAATATGCTGTCTAATCTCAACCTTGACTTCATGTCTAAAAGAAGGATTGCCTACATTTTCTCCGGTACTTTTATCGTGTTGGGTATGGTCGTGCTCATCGCGCAAGGAGGCTTGAACCTGGGGGTAGACTTCAAAGGAGGACGCTCTTATGTAATTACCTTCGGAGAAGCCGTAGTTCCATCTGATCTACAAACATCATTCGGTGATGAGTTTGAAGGTGCCAGCGTGGAAGCGAAAGAATATGGTGCCAACAATGTGCTGAAATTGACTACCAGTTATCTGGTGGATGATGAATCTACTGAAGCAGACAATAACGTAAGAAACAAACTAATCAGTGGTATTGAGCAGTTTACCGGCGATACTTTCCAGGAAAACGCTGCCGAGCCAGCTGAAGGATCTTTTACCATCTCCAGTTCTTCTAAGGTAGGAGGGACCATTGCCGATGATATCAAGCAAGCTGCGCTGGAATCTATCGTTGTGGCGCTGATCGCCATCTTCTTATATATTCTGGTGCGTTTCCGCCGTTGGCAGTATGGTTTAGGGGCAGTGATTGCCCTATTCCACGACGTATTGTTCGTACTGTCAGCCTATGCTTTTGCCCGCTTGCTAGGCATCAGCTACGAGGTAGACCAGGTATTTATCGCCGCGATGCTGACGATTGTGGGTTATTCCATCAATGATACCGTGATTGTATTTGACCGTATCCGTGAGACGCTGGGGCTGAAACCCAAAGCTGATATTGCGGTAGTGATCAACCAATCTATCAACGATGTGATGTCCAGGACGCTGATTACCTCGCTGACTACTTTGGTCGTGGTCATTATCCTGCTCTTATTTGGTGGCGAGGTGCTAAGAGGCTTCTCTTTTGCCCTGTTTATCGGTATACTGGTAGGTACGTATTCTTCCATCTATATCGCTTCTCCGGTCGTAGTAGACCTTTCTGCCCGTCGTAGAAAAGCAGATGCCACTCTTGCCGATAAGAAACAGAAGGTATAATTTTGATACAGCTCAGCAATGAGCTTCATAAAAAAAGGGATTCAATTAGTTTTGAATCCCTTTTTTCTTTCTCAAAGTCACAATATTTCTTTCCACGCACTTGATTCAGCTACTTCTTTGATAAACTGGTTTCTTTTTTTTAAGAACCTTCTCATGTATTGGGTCAAAAACAAATGATTCACTGCTTTTCCTAATAAACCCAAAGGAGACTGAAAGGAGAAATAATCAGTCATGATAGTTTCATTCCCCTGTTTTTGAAAATGATGTTCATGACGAAAAGATTTAAACGTTCCTTTCACCATTTCATCCACAAAAAAATCAGGCCGACGCAATTCAGTAATTTTGGATGTCAATTTCCACCAAATTCCAAAATGTTTGGCTTTCCAGGTAACCGTTTCGTTTACTCCAATCAATCCACTCGTAACTCCTTTAATAGCTTTCTCACGTGTATGTTGGACAGACTTTGTGTGCAAATCAATACTTCTGGATAAGTCAAAGCAAATCTCAACAGGGGCACTAATGTACATTAGGAGTTTAATATCTGGCATCTGTCTTTATTTTTGCTTGAATTAGCAAGTTCCTGCTGGCGCCCGTATTTTATGCGTGCCGATTTACCTTCGCATCTGCGATCGCCCTTAGGCGGAACATCAAGGGCATTGCAAATGCCAGACCAGCGTGGCCCGGCCAACGTGGCGCGTTAAAATGCGGACGCATAGCATATGCGCCCGAGCCAGGAGAAAAAAAGATCCTTCACAACTAGGAGATTGCTTCCCCGCCTATGCGGCCCAGCCTCAGGCGGGGAAGCAATGACGGGGAAAGTATACCGCTTAAGTACTACCATGGAATAACAGTAATTTTTCAATCTCTAATTTTCCAATTTGTAATCATTCCTTGATATACCCTTTCCTCCTCAGAATGGTCTCTACAAATTTTTTCTCGTTTTCGGTATTAAAAATACGGAAAGGCAGATGTACCAGCTGGGCTTTGGAGACGATCAGTAGAAAATAATCCTTACCCATTTGTGCTTTCTTGATCATCTCCCACTTTAGGGGCATGCCTTGTTTGGGGTTTACTTTGATCAGCACCTGCTGGCTGTTGATCTCATAACTGAGCCGTTCAAAAAGAATTTTATTCTGCTCTAGTTGGGTCACCCCGGCAAATTGGATGAGCCAGAATAGTAAATAAAGCGTGAGCGCTATACCCGCCCCGATAATCCACCACCACGACCAGATAAAAAATGCCCCGCAGGCGATAGCGATAGCGATCAGCAATACCCACCATTGTTCTTTGAGGATGTTGAGCATGGCCAGTTTGATATAAGTCCCTGTTTCCAGTTTATATTTTTTTGTCTTAACGATCATTGCAAATAAGAAAGATTTGAAGTTTTTAAATCAGGATGCAAGTATAAACTTTTCTGACGAAAAAAAGATACTTACGGAGTACGACAATCGCGATCGGAAACGATTTTAAGCAGATGAATACCGAAAAATTTATGTGATGTCTCAAAAAGCTTTCAGGCTGATGTCCATGCTTTTGACAGAGTGGGTGAGTGCTCCCACGGAGATAGCGTCCACACCACTTTCGGCTACGGCGCTGATGGTTTGCTCGTTGATATTGCCCGAAGCCTCCGTTTCGTATTTTCCACCGATCAAAGCAACGGCTTCCTGCATCAATTCGGGAGACATATTGTCCAACATAATGATATCCACACCGCCTACTTCCAGCACTTCTTTGACTTCATCCAGGTTGCGGGTTTCTATTTCAATTTTCAGGGGCTTGCCGAGCTTGTCCAGATAGGCTTGCGTTCGCCGGATAGCCTGTGGTATTCCCCCGGCAAAGTCAACATGATTATCCTTGAGCATGATCATATCGTACAGCGCGAAGCGGTGGTTTGTCCCTCCCCCAATCGCTACTGCCCATTTCTCCGGAAGCCTGAAGTTAGGCGTAGTTTTGCGGGTATCCAGCAGTTTGGCATTAGTATGTTTGATCAATTCCATTAGCGAATGGGTGTAGGTCGCGATGCCACTCATACGCTGCACGCAGTTGAGCAATAACCTCTCGGCAGAAAGGATAGAACGCGCGCTTCCGTGGACTACAAAACCAATATCTCCGTATTTTACTGCCTGCCCATCTTTTAGATAGGTTTCTATTTCCAGAGAGGCATCTACTGCATGCAGGATTTTTTCTGCCAGCACTACGCCCGCCAGAATGCCTGCACCTTTGACCAGCAATCTTGCACGGCTTTTGGCATCTTCAGGAATGGCTGCCAGTGAGGAATGATCCCCTTCGCCAATATCTTCTGCCAGAGCAGATTGAATGAATTTTTGAATGTTCTCTTCGGTCAGGTAAGTAAGTTCCACAGGATTTGGTTGAATGACTGTTTACGGGTTTGAAAATAATTGAAAAGATACATCATCGCGCTCAATTTTGCCTTTGATGACTAAATAACGAATAGCCACATTGGTATTTAATAGATCTTCGGCGACAAGAAAAGTTGCCTCGGCACCCTCTTCTAAAATAGGCAAAACTGAGCCAGCGGATATTTTATTGCCGATAAGTATTTTCTTTGACGTATTGTCCGGTGAGGCATAAAATAAAGAATCTCCAGGGGAGAAAGCCGGCAAAGTATCTACCGCAACAGCCGGGTAAATGTGTGATCCATAAGCGTCTATGACTTCAAAAGCACGCATATCCAGGCGGATGACCCGGGCATCAGCTAGTAAGGTAATCTTTCCGGTATCAAAAGCCAAAGCAGCATTTTCAATCACCTCTCCATTACCCTGGTGTACACTGGCGTTCATCAACAGCACTGGTTTTGCGCTTTTCTGGCTGCAAGCTGGCTGAGAGAAAATAAGCAAACAAAGCAAAAGTCGGATTACATACATGGATTGAGCTTGTTCTTTGAAATTTTTGAATAAGTATCCTGACAGTCTGTTGTTCGGGAAAAAACAGCGAAGGTTTCGTGCTGGTTCCTGATTTTTCAGATGAATTAGTGAACGAACAGAATATTCGTTATAAATTAGTGAATTCGTTGGTGATCATTTATCCAGCTTAAT
>JBBSOG010000011.1:0-27321 GCA_038259985.1 Cytophagales bacterium | reverse complement strand
GATGAGGCGTATCGACGGTTTGTGCCGCTCAAGCAAGCCTTACTCCAGCAAGACGGAGTGCAGCAGATTGCTACCACCCGGTATCCGCCGGGCAAAAAGCCAGAGATCAATTCGTTTCACGTAGCGGGTCCGGACGGCACTCAAGACCGTATCCTCCAACAGTTGTGGGTCGATCATGATTTTCTGGCGACCCTTGACGTTCAATTGGCAAGCGGACGAAACTTTTCGGCCCGCGATCCCGAAGATACGACCCGCGCCGGAGTGCTGGTAAACGAAGCCTTGGTTAAGTTAATAGGATGGACCGTTGATAATGCTGTCGGTCAGCGATTATCATCCGAAGAATGGCAGGACGAGGTGATTGGCGTGGTGAGAGACTTTCATATGCTTTCGTTACACGATGTTATTGAGCCCCTGGTCATCCGCTACTCGATACCGGACGATTATATGCTGCTTCGGATCAGTAGCCGAGATGTGGAGCAGACTCTGGCGGGCGTACACCGGACGTGGAACGAAGTCGTGGGGAAAACAGCATTGGACTACCAGTTTCTGGATCGGCAGTTTCAGCAGCAGTACGAGAAAGACGAGAAGCGGGGGACGCTGTTCGCCGGATTTTCGGCGCTCACCGTGCTCATTGCCTGCCTGGGATTGTTTGGGCTGGCATCCTACACCGTTTCACAACGCACCAAAGAGATAGGCATCCGTAAAGTATTGGGAGCCTCCGTTTTTGGCTTGTTGGTACTACTGATCCGGAATTACGCCCGCTTGGCGGTGATTGCCGTGTTGATTGCCGTGCCTGTGGCTAACTACTTCGTGGCCGAGTGGCTGACCAATTTTGCCTACCAGACCGAGCTACGCTGGTGGTTCTTTGCTTTGCCCGGCGGGGTGATCCTACTGGTTGCCCTGCTTTCGGTAGGCCAGCAAACCCTCAAAGCCGCCCGGAGGAACCCGGTGGATAGCTTGCGGTATGAGTAAGAATGAATCTAACTTGCAAAAATTTGGCTCATGTCTTTAAAAGACTTGAATTCCAGCGCGTTGCCGCTGGGGTCTAGCAGAAACATGGTGGCCTGCTCGCCTACTTCGCGCTTGAAACGGATATGTGGCTCAATAATAAAAGTGATGCCCATTTCTTTTAACCGCTCAGCAAGTTCATGCCACTGCTCCCATTCCAGAATAGCCCCGAAATGACGCACCGGCACATTATCGCCATCTACTTCATTGGTTTTGGCTTGTGTTACTTCCTCCGGGCGCAGGTGCGCGGAGAGTTGATGCCCGAAAAAGTCAAAATCAATCCAGCGTTCAGCAGTCCGGCCAACGGCGCATCCGAGTGTCTGCTCATAAAATTTTCGTGTCGCTGGCAAATCCGCTACCGGAAAAGCCAGATGAAAAGGAGGCATATTGATCGTCATGAGAGATTGTTTAGTTTTGCCCTAATCTAAAACCTTCCGCTGTCTCTCACAAAACAGTTTCCTAAATTTATCCTTTCAACCCTACTACAATTTTACAGTTTAACTATTCAACCATTTAACAATTTAGCCATTAAGTAATCAGACCCCTATGTCCCCTCAAGCCCTCAATCAGTTACTCGGCAATATTGACCTCTATCTGCTGGACCATATCCTAAAAGGCCACTTTACGCCGGATATGCGTCTGTTGGATGCCGGATGTGGTGAAGGCCGCAACCTGGTCTATTTCATCCGGCAGGGCTACGATGTGTGGGGTATTGATCGTGACCCGTCGGCCTTGCGCCTGCTCCGCATGTATGGACGTACCCTTCACCCTGATTTTGATCCGGAGAAGTTTATAGAAGATGATGTGGCAGAGATTTCCCTGCCACCCGCCAGCTTTGATGGGGTGATCAGTAGCGCCGTATTGCATTTTGCCAATAAGCACGAACATTTCCAGCGTATGTTTGCCGAACTCATCCGCGTGATCCGCCCGGGGGGCATTCTCTTCATACGTACTGCCATGCTCTCCGGTATGGAGGGGCAAGCCGTACCCATTGGGGATTCCGGGAGATATCTGTTGCCCGACGAAAGTGAACGTTATCTTTTAAGTGTAGAAATGTTGAATGATTTGTGCCAACAGCATGGATGTCATCTACTGGAACCGCTCAAATATGTAGTCGTCCATGACGCCAGGAGCATGGGAAGTATTTTACTAAGAAAAGGTGCAGAAACGTAAGAATATTTGCTTCCAAACAAATAATTAATTTCCGGCGTTATGCTAAGGCTATGCGTCTTATCCCCGGAATTTTCATAATTGTGCTGCTTTTTTCTTTGGTTTCCTGCGAAGGGGGAAAGCGCAAAGAAATGCGGGGACAAGAAGCAAAATTTACGACTTCCGATGCTTCCGAACTGTTTTTCAAAAATGTGAGGGCCATCCAGTATGATAAGGTTAGCATGGACGAGGCTAAGCTGGATATCTACCGCATCAAAGATCGGGTGGAAGGGGAAGACGAGCCAGTGCTGAACGTGTCTATCGTAATCAATTGGCGCTTTGACGAGGCTTATGTATTGACCGAACCCAATGCACCCCTTCAGGATATGGATACGCTCAGAATCATGTGGCAGGACACGGTGCGTAATGATAGCGGCGTATATCAATTTTCCAATGGAAATAAAGAAGCGCATTTTAGCCTGGCTACGCAATTATATCGTAACCTACAGAACCAGCAGGCGTTGTACTTGCTTCGGGATGAGCAGAAAATACCCCTAATGAGAGACAAAAAATCCCGGGAAGCATTCCGCAAAACGATGGTGGATTATTTGCGGTTAGTAGATTTATTATAGCCTTTGGTATAAAAACTATCGCTAAAAGAGTTGCGTAGGCTTAAATGTCAAGCACAGGGTTTAAATTGCGTTTATCACCTAAATGATCTGTTTTTCTTAATGACTCTGATAGGAAATTGGGGTTTAACCGCAAAAAATTAAAAAATTAATGCCTTATTTCTATCATCGTCCATGTTATATTATAAAGATTATCACCTAGGTCTGGATAAAGAATGGGTAGTGTTTGTACACGGAGCGGGCGGAAGTTCTTCTATCTGGTACCGCCAAATTCGTTTGTTCCGTCAGTTTTTTAATGTACTGCTGGTGGATTTGCGGGGCCACGGGCGCTCTAAGGATTTGTTGGAAGATTTTGTAAAACACAATTACACTTTTGAAGACGTCACTTCTGATATACTGGAAGTCATCAGGCATCTAGGCATCAAAAAGGCGCATTACGTTGGGGTATCTATGGGGACTATTATCATTCGGACACTAGGAGAAATAGCTCCAGAGCATATGAAATCTATGATTTTGTGCGGGGCTGTCACAAGGCTTAATATACGGTCGCGCATATTGGTTTTCTTAGGACATAGTGTTAAGCGGTTTGTTCCTTATATGTGGCTCTATCGCCTGTTTGCGTATGTCATTATTCCCAATCCGCGGGATGTGAAATCCCGAAACCTGTTTATCAGGGAAGCTAAGAAGCTTTATAAGAAAGAATTTTTGCGATGGTTTCGCCTCACCAACGAAGTAAATCCGCTCCTGAAATTCTTCCAAGAAAAAGAAGTGGCTGTGCCTACACTATATATTATGGGAGATGGTGATTATATGTTTTTACCGCCTGTCCGAAAGATCGTTCAAGAGCACAAGCAGGCTATTTTACGGGTCATAGAAGATTGCGGGCATGTATGTAATATTGAGAAACCAGACATCTTCAACAGCCTGGCCATACAATTCATTAAGCATGGGCACGCGTAGTTGGAAATGAAGTTTTGTAAAGCACTTTCAACAAACGTTGAACATAACTAACTCCTCAAAAAAAATGGTTTTAATTTATTTTGATCTGGACATGAAACTAAATCAATTACCGATGCAAGGAAAGCATTTCGTTTATATGGTTTTATTTATCGGGTTGTTCCTGCAGGCTTGCTCAGAAAAAGGTGAGGATGATGCAGGCAAAGGAAGCACGGCCGTAAAAACTGCTACCGCTACTCCTGTGGAAGGGATGCTGATAAAAACATCGGAGATAGATGACAAAATATACGCTACCGGAACCCTGCTCCCCAACGAAGAGGTAGAACTGCGCCCCGAAACTTCTGGCAGGGTGATAGGTATTTATTTTGAAGAAGGTAGCCCGGTATCTAAAGGTCAGTTGCTCGCGAGGATTGATAATAGTGAGCTGAGCGCACAACTCAGAAAGCTGAAAGTGCAGGAAAAACTCGCCCAAAGTGAAGAAGACCGCCAGCAAAAACTACTGAAAATAGAAGCCATCAGCCAGGGTGAGTATGACATTAAGCTCAACCAACTTAACACCCTTGAAGCCGAGATTGACTTGGTAGAAACCCAGATCAGCAAGACCAATATTATTTCGCCTTTTAGCGGGGTAGTTAGCTTGCGCAATGTGAGCCAGGGTGGTTATGTTTCCCCTTCTACCATGATCGCCTCTATGCAACAGATTGACCCGATCAAAGTAGAATTTTCGGTGCCGGAGCGATATATGGGCGACATCAAAGAAGGCACGGTGGTCAATTACGGGGTGACCAATTCCAACGAGATTTACACCGCCAAGGTATATGCTGTGGATTCTAAAATTGATATCAATACCCGCACGGTAAAGATAAGAGCACGGAGTGACAACCCCGGTAATGCACTGAAGCCCGGGGCGTTTGCCCGGGTTGAGATTATCCTGAAAACTTTTAAAGACGCTATTCTTATCCCTTCCAACGCAATCCTAACTGAATTGGAAGGCGAAAAAGTATTTGTGTCTGAAAACGGCAAAGCTACTTCCCGGAGCATCACTACCGGCATCCGAAATGAAAGTATGGTACAAGTAATTGAAGGGCTGGCGCCCAAAGATACGCTGCTCCTCACCGGCCTGATGTCTGTGCAGGATGGGAAACCCATTGAGATCAAAACCCTCAGGGAGGATGTGACCGAATCAAAGATTGACGAACCCAAAATATCCCTTTAGTTCAATGAACATTTCATCCACCAGTATTGACCGCCCGGTACTCGCTACGGTGATGTCTATTGTGATCATCATTTTTGGGGTTATCGGTTTTACCTACCTGGGTATTAGGGAATATCCCAGCGTTGACCCACCCATTATTTCGGTGAGCACGAGCTACACTGGCGCTAGCGCCGATGTCATGGAGTCGCAAATTACCGAACCTTTGGAAGAAGGGATCAACGGGATCAGCGGTATTCGCTCCCTCTCTTCTATCAGCAGTGACGGGCGGAGTTCCATTACAGTAGAATTTGAGTTAGGGCAAGACCTGGAAGCTGCCGCTAATGACGTGCGTGACCGGGTGTCGCAAGCCCGGCGCAACCTGCCCCCCGACGCTGATCCGCCCATCGTAACCAAAGCAGATGCTGACGCCACCACTATATTGGCACTCACTGTACAGAGTGATGAAAGAAGCCTGCTGGAGCTTTCGGATATCGCTACCAACACTTTTAAGGAAAGGCTCCAAACCATACCGGGCATCAGTAATATTCGGATATGGGGGGATAAACGCTATGCTATGCGTCTGCAAATGGACCCTGGCAAGTTGGAAGCATACCAACTCACGCCTTTGGATGTCAGGAATGCCCTGCTACAGCAAAATGTAGAATTGCCAACCGGTAATATTGAAGGCTACCGCAGCTACCTCACTATCCGGACAATGGGTAGGCTGGTGACTGAGAAAGACTTCAACGAGATGATCATCAAGGAGGAAGATGGGGCGGTCATTAAATTCAAAGACATAGGACAGGCGGTATTGGACGCAGAAAATCAGCGGTCTATTCTTAGGGGAAATGACAAAATCCCGATGGTGGGCATCGCCGTAACCCCTCAGCCGGGCGCTAATTATATTGCCATCGCCGATGAATTTTATAAGCGGGTAAACCAGATTGAAGACGAATTACCCGATGATCTTAAATTAGGTTATGCGCTGGATACTACGCTTACCATTCGCAAAGCGATTACTGAAGTGGAAGAAACTATCCTGATCGCTTTCGGGCTGGTAGTGATCGTCATCTTTATGTTTTTGCGCGACTGGCGAACTACACTTATCCCGGCCATTGCCATTCCTATCTCATTGATTGGTGCGTTTTTCATCATGTACATTTCAGATTTTTCTATCAATATCCTGACCCTGTTGGGAATTGTACTGGCTACTGGGCTGGTGGTGGATGACGCCATTGTGGTACTGGAAAATATCTACCAGAAAATAGAGTCGGGCATTTCCCCGAAAAAGGCTGCCCATCAGGGTGCTTCGGAAATTTACTTTGCCATCATTTCTACGACCGTCACGCTAGCGGCGGTATTTTTGCCCATCATCTTTTTGGAAGGGGTAACGGGTAGGCTGTTCCGCGAATTCGGCGTAGTAGTGGCTAGTGCCGTACTCATCTCCGCTTTCGTCTCCCTGACACTTACACCAATGATGAGTTCCCGCCTGCTGAGGAAAAAGGAGCGCACCAGTAAGTTTTACAAAGTAACCGAGCGCTTTTTTGTACGTATGACGGATGGCTACAACCAATTGTTAGTCCGATTTATGCGCTATCGCTGGACTACCATTGTGATCATGGTGCTTTCCATAGGAGGTATTATACTATTAGGTTCCATACTCCCTTCGGAACTGGCCCCGCTGGAAGATAAAAGCCGTATCCGTATACTCACTACTGCCCCGGAAGGCACTTCTTATGAACTGATGGACGAATATGTTTTGGCCATGCTAGATGTTGTGGATACTTTAACCGAAAAGCAGTCGCTTATCGCGGTTACATCCCCGGGTTTTGGTTCCAGCAACGCGGTGAATTCTGCTTTTTTGAGAGTCACCCTCAAACCACCGTCCGAAAGGGTACGTTCGCAGCAGGATATAGCCCAACAACTGAGCGGTATCATGCGCGATATGAACTTTGCCCGTAGCTTTGTGACGCAGGAGCAGACCATTCAGGTGGGGCGGTCCGGTGGGTTGCCGGTACAATACGTGATCCAGGCACCCAATATGGAAAAGCTCAAAGAAGTACTTCCTGAATTTATGGAAAAAGCTTCCCAAAACCCCAGCTTTGAAGTCGTGGATTTGGACCTCAAGTTTAACAAACCAGAACTTGCCGTGACCATTGACCGGGACAGGGCCCAGGCACTCGGCGTATCCGTGAGGGATATTGCCGAGACCATACAATTGTTTTTCAGTGGACAGCGCTTTGATTATTTTGTCAAAGATGGCAAACAGTACCAGATCATCGGGGAAGCCAGCCGTACTAACCGGGACGAGCCGCTGGACTTAAGTTCTATCAGCGTGAGCAATAACCGGGGGGAACTGATTACGCTCAACAATTTGGTGATGATGGAAACGCAAAGTACATATCCCCAACTCTACCGGTATAACCGTTATGTAGCGGCCACGGTATCTGCTGACCCGGCAGAGGGCGTTACTTTGGGCCAGGGTATTGACGCAATGGATGAGATTGCCGGTGAAGTACTGGATGCTTCTTTTTCCACTGCGCTTTCCGGTACTTCCAAAGATTATGAGGAAAGTTCCGGCAGCTTGTATTTTGCCTTTGGTCTGGCCCTGGTCTTGATTTATCTGGTGTTGGCAGCCCAGTTTGAAAGCTTTGTTGATCCGCTGATCATCATGTTTACCGTACCCTTAG
This sequence comes from Cytophagales bacterium, assembly GCA_038259985.1. Classification (GTDB taxonomy): domain Bacteria; phylum Bacteroidota; class Bacteroidia; order Cytophagales; family Cyclobacteriaceae; genus Catalinimonas. The sequence continues at coordinate 19,693 of JBBSOG010000011.1, read as the reverse complement.
CATTAACCGGGGCTTTGCTTACCCTCTGGATGTTTGGGCATACGCTCAACATTTTTAGCCAGATTGGTATTATCGTACTCATTGGTATAGTGACCAAGAATGGTATTCTGATCGTGGAATTTGCCAACCAGCGAAAAGAAGAAGGGCTTAATAAAATGGACGCGGTAATAGAAGCGGCTACCCTCAGGCTCAGGCCCATATTGATGACCAGTCTGGCCACTATTTTAGGGGCGCTCCCCATAGCGATGGCATTGGGCGCAGCCTCCACCAGCCGTATTCCTATGGGCATGGCGATCATTGGGGGCTTACTGTTTTCCTTAATACTTACTTTGCTGGTCATTCCTGTCATTTATACTTATATGTCCAGCAAAACTATCAAAGAGGCTGAAATTGAACCTTCTCATCAGTAAACATTCAAATTTTGTGCGCACATTAATCATGAATAAACAAGCTTACTGTTATGTTCTGGGAATTTTACTTTTGCTGGGGGGCATGCCTGCTGCGGCACAGGATACCCTTAGCCTGTCAGAAGTTATACAGATTGGGTTAGCAGAAAATTATACCATCAAGATAGCCACCAATAACCGGGATATTGCCAAAAATAACTACACACTGGGCAATGCCGGGTTTCTGCCTACGTTGGATGCTATTGCCGCTAAGGACTTTAATGTGCAGGATTCCAGACAAACTTTTGCCAGTGGTGACCAGCAGAATGTAGATAATGCCAAGTCCAATAGTTTTAGTGCGGCAGCGGACCTGGAATGGATACTCTTTGATGGTACCAGGATGTTTGTGACTTATGATAAGCTGGCGGAACTCCAGCAAGCTTCTGCGATTGAAGCTCAGATCAATATTGAAAATACCATCGCCGATATTTCTACTGCATACTATTCGGTGATCCTGGAACAAGCTAGGGTGAAAGTATTGCAAAACTCTCTGGACCTATCTAAGGAAAGGCTAAACTTAGCAAAAACAAAATATGAGGTAGGTAGCACCTCCCGCCTGGAATACCTGGCGGCACAGGTGGATTATAATGCGGATACTTCGGCGCTGATTCAACAAAAAGAAAGTCTGTATAATACCAAGGTTGATCTGAATACTTTCTTAGTACGGGAACCGGACACTCAATTTGCGGTGCCCAATAAGATTGACGCCAATCCTGACCTGGTGATAGGAGAATTACGGGAAAAAGCGCTCAGCAGCAATCCCAACCTGTTGCTGGCCCGCAATGTTGAACGCGTTTCTTACCTGGAAACACGGGAATTGGAAGCTAGCCGCTGGCCGGAAATTTTGGTTAATTTAGGGTACAGCTACAATACCTCAGAAGCACAGGCAGGCTTTGTGTTAGGAAGGCGTGCCAATGGGTTCAACTATGGCGTAGCCGCCCGCATTAATTTATTCAATGGGTTCAACAAAAACCGGCAGATACAAAACTCCTTTATTGTCCAGCAAAACCGTGACCTCCAAACCAAAGAAATTGCCCAGGAGGTAGCTGCCGACCTGGAAAAGGTGTTTATCACTTACACCAATAGTAAGATATTGTTGGAGTTGGAGACAAAAAACCTGGATATCGCCCGGGAAAATGCCAAGATAGCCTTGGAACGCTACCGCTTAGGCAACAGCAATGCCCTGGAGTTGCGCGAAGCACAAATCAACGCAGTACAGGCTGAAAGCAGGTTGATTGATGCCATCTATACTACCAAAATTGCTGAGATAGAACTCTTGAGGCTCAGCGGACAGATGGTGAGCGGTTAGTAAAAACCGTATTGATACATTCCATTCGGCTAAGTACGAAGCGGAAATCTACCCTCAAGCGTTAAATACATTTGTTTGGGATGGATAACACCCCATCTTAAAACTGCCAGATTTTACAAATCCGGCAGTTCTTCCCTGACATTTTGTTATACACCTATTGTTTTGCGATTGACTTTACATTTTTCTGTGGTATCCCTTTGATTTAAGCGCTATACTTATATTCTTATCGCCATAATTTTTGGGCAAACCAAACTCCGCATGAAGAAGAAAGAAACGCTACTACCCAGCATAGGGAAGAAAGACAAGAAACAACCCATGTCCAAGGGGCAGAAAGAGTTTAATAGCCGTATCAAAAAGGTCAATAAGCTCAAAGACGAACTTCAGGAAATGGAAGCTTTCATTCCCAAACTCAGAAGCCGTTACCAGGCGAAGATTGTGCCACTGCATGATAAGATTGCCAAAGCCCGGACCAGGTTTGTCAAACTGCTGGACAGTTCATATTCACTGAACTTTTTTCGTAGCAAAGAGAAAGAAAAAATACAAAACCTTATCCTGGAGCATGCCCATGAGTTGATCCATTCCTACGGCAAAACTGAACTGATAACCATCTATGACAAGCACAATGAAGTGAGCTTTGAAGAAGAGAAAGAACAGCTCAAAGGTGCCAGTAAAGACATGGCTGAGGACTTGTTCAAAAATTTCTTCGGCGTAGACGTAGACCTGGAAGATGTGGATATGGATAATTTTGATGAGATCGGTGGCCGCTTCAAAGAACGAATGGAAGCCAGGGCTGCCGAGGAAGAGGAGAAAAAAAAGAAACGTAAAAAAACCAAAGCACAGCAGGTTAGAGAAGAACGGGAAGCTAAAGAGACCAAAAGCATTAGCAAAACTGCCCGCGAACTCTATATGAAGCTGGTGAAGGAGTTCCACCCCGACAGGGAAAAGGATAGTGAAAAGCAAGCAGAGATGACACAAAAGATGCAGCGCATCACCCAGGCATATAAAAACAAAGACCTGTACGAGCTGCTGCGCCTGGAAATGGAATTGCTTCAGGGAATTGATGAACGCCTGGAGGAACTCAGTGACCAGCAGTTGAAACTGTACAATAAGTTATTACAAGACCAACAACAGGAACTGGAAGGTAAACTGTACGCCATCAAGTCTATGCCAACAATGGGGCCTATTGCCGAATACATCCGCTTCGGTAAGCATGGGATGCGGATATTGGACCAGGATAAAGCTGCGTTGGAAAAAAAACTATCCCTTATCAAAGATGATGTAAGTCTGCTTTCCAACAAGCAATACCTGCGGGATTTCCTGCGCGATTATGAAATTGAGCAAGAGGATGACTTGGATTTCTTCTTTCCATTTGATGATTTTGAGGAGGATGATATGCCCTAAAACAAATCCAAATACATAGCATAAAAAGTCATCTTAAAATAGGGGCTAATCCAATAGCCGGACATTGTATTGCCGGGGAGTGGCAACATATTGCCCATAAACTTCCTGGACAAAGGGGGCGGGGGAATAAATGTACACGTACTTATCCCAGGGATTGTAAAGCACCACTTCCTCACGTGTATCTCCGCAAACATTAGCCGGAATACAATGGTACCAGCCCTGCCTTTTATCTCCAAGGGGTTCAGGTAGTTCAGTGAATTTGTGTTGAAGTTCTCCTTTGCCATTCCACAACATCCCTCCATTATACAGCAATGCCGCTTGGTCAGGGCCGTTCCAGTATACTGCCTCCATACCAGTATTGTTGGGTGATTCATTGAGTTTGAAGCGGCGGATGACATTACCTTCTAATCCTACCAGCATAACGTCAGTTTGATGTCCATTATAACGGATCATCATCTGCGGTCCGGGCACGGCATCATCAAAATGGGCTACTCTTAATTCCTGGCCATGAGGCACAACTTCTTCTCCTAGTTTCAGAATCACATTTCCCTGCTCATCCATCACATGGCCAAAGCCCGAACCGAAAGCCCTTTTCTTATAGGGGGTGTCCCAATAATCAATCACCACAGCATCCATGTTTCTGCCCAACATCTTCTCCCACAGCACTTTTCCATCATTGTCCAGTAGAAAATATCCACCGTTTACTTCGTCCTGACCATCGGCATCCACATCCCCTACTGCCGGAACATAGGCCGGGACTTTACTGTATTCATTCCAGTGATTTTGATAGGACCAAAGCAAGTCAAAGTGTTGGTCAAAGGCTAGTACATGCGTACCCAGTTTAATCACAAAATCCTGTGGGCTAGGATTTCCCCGAAAGTTAGCAATAAGTATCCGCTGATGTGCCCAGTTGGCTCCGTGACCCTGAATGCTATCAAAAAAAGGAGGATGAACGCGCTGTTTTTCATCACCCGTGCCACCGTCTAAAAGGAATATGTCAACATCGGCAAAGGAAGTATCTTCCACGCCTTCTTTTTCCTGATGGAAGAAAGCGACTACTTCCGTTCTTCCGTCAGCATCCAGGTCAAAGATCGCTACCGGACCGGGGCGGCCTGGCTGTATACCACCTTTGCCTTTCTGCCATAATATTTCCCCGTCCAGGGTAAAAGCCCCCATAAAGCAGGGTTTCATGCCGCCTCCATCATGAAAATTATCTTCTGAGCGATACACCAACAAGTCGGCCTGTCCATCATTGTTCAAATCCCCAATCCGAATATCACCGCCGTAGGTAAGCGTACCGTTGGAGGTTAAAAATTCTTCAGGAATGGCTACTTTCTTGTAGAGAATAGGGTTACTGCTCCCCTTCAGACTTTGCTGAAAGTGGCCACCACTACGGGAACGCTGAGGAGTTGGAACGCTAACCTCAGCGTTTTCTGCGAGTAAGGCTGAGTAAGTAGAATCGTTGATGCCGGAAAGACTTCCTTTCAAGAGTAGAAAAGCCAAGGGAAGCAGCGTGAACCAAGATTTCATAGAATTAAAAAACTAAACAACTACTTCACTCACCCTCAGTGTCACTCGCAGAGGACACTGAGGAATTTAGAGACATAAAAAGGCTTTTTTAATCCCGAACTCACGTTAAATTAAACAACCAACTTGCTGATATCCATCATATACATTTGGCGGCCGTTGCCACCGTGGGTAGAATCAAAAATCACCTTACTACCGTCCAGGCTAAAGCGGGGGTGCAGGTCACAGCGCCACTCTCCGTGCGATTCAGGAGGTTCGTGAAAGCGACCTAATATCACTTTTTTACCGCTGGGAATATGGTACAGGTACAACGTCTGTTTCTGATCTTTTTTATCAGGATAGGTGTCGTTGAGTATCCATTCGTTGTTGGTATTAGGCAGATAAGTCTGGTGACCGTTTTCTGTCATGGCTTCTTTGCCGATCCACTCCACTTGCCGGGACTGGTCACTAAAGAGAAAAAATCCGTATTTGTCCTCGTATTTTGTCCAGGCCAGCACATGCTCAGGGTCGCGCCAGATAAAGTGAGAGGTTTTGCCCGACTGATCCAGTTCGTAGACATTTCCTCCATCTACGTCGGCGGTAAACATACGGGTGGTATAGTTGCCCCGCACATATTTGGCGTATGCATCTTCTTCGGCTTTCATTTTCTCAGTCAAAGGGAAATCGCGATAGCGGTTCAGGAAGACAAAGCGCTTACTATCAGGACTTACCAGCAGATGGTTAAAGTAATGCCACTTATCAGCGACCGACTTTCCATTATGCGGTATTTGGGCAATGTCGTGTAGCGAAACGACCAATTCACTCTCGCCGGTAGCCAGGTTCATGCGGTGTATGCCGCCCTCTTTCGGGGATTTTTGGTCAACAAAGGGATCTTGACCCCCTTTATAGCCGTAGCCTAATCGCATATTGTCTATCCGGGCGAAGTCAGCGCACATGGCAAATTTACCATCGGGACTTACCGTATAAGTAGCCCGCGGCAAAGTACGCTTTTCACCACTTTTGATATTGACCATGCGGGTAACGTACTGTTCCCCCTCTCGATCATTCCACAAAACTTCTTCTGATGACCCGGGTACCCACTGTAGCATACAGCCCTGCTGCCAGCCCCAGGCTTTACTTTCGCCCAGGTCTATCCAGCGTAAGTTGTCCTGCGTATCTACCATGCCTATCTTAAGTACATCGTCGGCAGTAGGGGAGCGGTGCTGAAAATCCGCTTCCATGCCCAAAGCATAGCGGCCACTGGCATCCATTTGCTGCTTGTCGTAGTATCCGAACCAATGGTAGTGGGGAGTATTAGTAAGTTGCAATACCGGAAAATCTGCTTCCATGAAGCCTGTGGGCTTGGCGAAAAGCGTGTTCACTGCTCCGGGCAATAGCATACTGCCTACTCCGGCAGCCAGTTGTTGTTTGATAAAATATCTTCTTTTCATAGGTTAATTATTTAGGGAGACTGGAATCTGAAGACAGAAGACCGGAAAAATCTGAGCTCATGCTTCCCGAATCCGGCTTCCATTCATTAAAAACTCCAGTCAAAATTATCATTTGATTTTATCTTGTTCAGCGCCATGTGCAGACGGAGCATCCCGGAAATCAGGTCACCTGAGCCTAGTTTGGCTTCGTAAAATGGGTCGTCTTTCTGACGAACAAACAAACCGTTATTCCAAAGATGTTCAATGGCCAAATCTGCATATCGCGTAGCCTGTTCCATATATTGTTTATTTTTGGTCAATTCATACACATCCAGGTTAGCGTTCAGGGCTTCGCCCAGGTTTTGAGCGGTATAAGCTTCTAACAACTGTTGTTGGTTGGCTATAGATACCGTGTGCTCCGCAATGCGTGTCATGTCAGCTGACTGCTCATGCATCGCGATGTAGGCAGCCACTCTACCCAAAGAAAGGAGACTAGAAGTGCCATAACCGACTTTCCAAGGCGAAGCCCATTCAGAATTTTCAGGAGGCGTTCCATCCAGGTTCAGTTCTTTGTAATACTTTTTCTCGCTTTCATTCCAACCGTATTTGTCGAAGGCTATCAGCGAGTTGATGGCGTAACTTTTCATTTCTTCCGATGCACTAAGTTCACCGGCCTTATACAACCAATAGGCATATAAATGTGTATTGCTCAGACTAGCATTTTTGCCTGCCTCTGGCTCAGAACTGTGGTATAGGCAACCAAACACCAGGTCAGTACGGTGGTCGCGCAGGTTCCAGTACAGCGTGCCAATTTGCCATGCTTTTTCTTTCCACTGTTCATCATCGGTATGTTGGTACAAGAAGCTGTAGGAATAGGCATACAAGGCAGTATGTTTGATCCAGGGCATGATTTCATGCTGATATTCGGTCTTATTCCAGACGGCATGGCGATTGAACAAATAGGTTTGCGGGTCAGGACCGTTAAAATGATATTGCAAACCTTCAATCGCTTTTTGTGTACGAACGGGGTCGGCAGCCCACAAACGGGACCAGGGTGGAGTGCCCTCAATGAGTTCGTGGGGCATCAAAAAGTAAGATCGCTGGTCTAGGATACGGTCTTCGGCAATGGAAACAGTATCGGTGTAGAAATTATAGTACAGATGTTCACCCCAGCCCAGCAATCCTGTTTTGGGATTTTGGGTACGTGCTAAAAAAGCTTTGGAGTAATCAGCCGCTGCTTGCTGGTATTTTGCATCTTTGGTAAGCTGGCTTAGCCGGTCAAATACTTGTAGCGTGAGCACGTCATGGTAATAATTAGCCCCTCCTACTGCCCGGTCAGATGGCCTCACCCCGGCGGTGGTCGGCACGTTCCGAAGAGGTACGGATAAGTTGCGGGTATCAATCACGCCTGCCCACATCGGTGTTTGCTCAGGGCCATAATGGTCCAGCCCTACAGAAAGCAAGGTATCGGCGAAGGTCTGCACATACTTCAAATAGTTATCTTTTGACTTTTGCGCAGGAGCAGTATACCCCAGGCAGGCTAAAACGACTATGCATGTTATTTTTCTGGTCATGTATTTTAGGTTATGTTTATTTTGAAATAGTATTTAGTTCAATGACTTCTACCGCAGCGGTATTGTATAGTTGAATGTCACTAAAGATATCCGTCCAGCTTACATCATCCGAAAAGCGATCAGGGAGCAGCTTTTGTAACAGCCCGAAAGTCCCTACCATAGAAAGGATGCGGTGGGGATGTTGTTCCTGCCAGCCAGCTTGAGGGTCATTCCAGTAGCTTTGTACCAAATCAGCATACTTGTTTACCGCTTTTGTAACAGCCTCTTTTTTGTAATCAGGCGCTAAAGTTCCCATGTATTGCAAGGCATAGAGCGCGTCTAATTCTAAATAATGCATCACGTGCTGCTGGTCTTTTGCTCTTTCCAGCCATCTTCCGTTGGGTAGCTGAAGTGCCAATACGCTGTCAATCACCCTTTTGGGATAGGGAAAGTGCCTGCCGTGGTGCTGGTAGATGGGCAGGATATGGACGCTACCCCCCAAAGGCTGATGCCGATCAGTATATGTAGTACTTTTTCGCCACCAGCCAGTTTGCTCATCCAGGTTTTCGTTGAGCCATAGGAATACGGTTTTCAGCCAGGCGGGTGAACATGCTTTACTGAGGCTATAGCAATGAATGCCCCCCCAAAAAAGGTGCGAAGCGCTCCACTGTTTTTCCCAGTTGATCTGTTCCAACCATGGTACTACTTTCTCCACCGTATTAAAATCTTCATAGAGCTTGACCGGATATTTTTGTCTGCCTCCTAATACGCCCAGCGCCCCGATGGCCATGCCGTTGGCGTGTAGTTTGGAATGGTTGAACCTCTCAGTGTAACTCCCATCTTCCGGCTGCTGAAAAGTATTGATGTAGCTTATCCATGCTTCTCTTTGCCGGGTATTTAAGCTTTGGGCCAGCTTTTCGCCCATAATATGGCGGGCAATGGCAACATCACAGGAGGCATAGAGGTCTGTGGCTTCAGAAAAGCCGGTACGATAAGCTCCATAAGGAACCTCTTTCGGAAGAAGGGATTCAAAGTGCCTGTTAATTTGCGCTCTTACCTCAGAAAGTCTCAGCCTAGGTTTACTTACATAAAAATTGGGGAAGTTGCCAACCAAGGGTATGGCAACAGACTTTCCCATTGTCTTCAGCATATTTCTACGGTTCATCATCTTATTTGGGCGGAATAGGCAGGGGCAGATAGTCCTGGTTGAGGATCATCCACTCGTGCAGTTCTTCCTTGAGTCTTTGTTCCGTTTCCGCGTGATTGGCTTTACCACTTAAATTGTTCATTTCGTAAGGATCATTTTCCAGGTCGTAGAGCTCAAACATTGGGCGAGGTTCTGAGAAAAAAGCCTGTTGGTATTTTTCATCTAGGCTACCCGCTTCTGCCCGGGCTTGCAGGTCTTGCCACATGGAATGGTTTCTAAAATCTACCGGGGCATAGGGCAACTGCCATAAGGCATTATAAATTAATTTGTACTTTTTATCAAACACCGTTCTGCTCAGGTCAAAATAGCCAGTATGTTCGGGCAGGCCGGAGCTATGCGGTACCCGAGTAGCAAAGATATATTCGTGTCCGTCGTATGTCTTACCTTTCAAAGCCGGAACAAAACTCTTCCCTGTCATGGCTTCGGGAATAGCTGCTCCACCCAGTTCCAGTATGGTGGGCGCGATGTCTATACCAGAAACCAGAGCGTCGGTAGTAGCGCCTTTTACAATACCTGGTCCGGCAACGATCAGCGGTACGTGAATTCCTACATCGTATAAGGTACCTTTACCTCGCAACAACGCCGCGCCATTGTCACCCATGAATATGACAATGGTGTTTTGAGCAATACCACGCTTTTCAAGTTCATCCAACACTTCCCCTACATGCATGTCCAGGCGCATGATTTCGCCGTAGTGTTCTGATAGATCTTTTCTCACTTCCTCCGTATTGGGCATGCCTTCGGGTACAGTCAAACTTTGAGGGTCAGGCTCGTAGTCATCGGCATCAAAATGGCGATGGGGGTCGCTGAAATTCATCCACATAAAGAAAGGGTCATTAGAAGGGACTTCATCCAGAAAATCTTGAAACTGGCCCAGCACTTCATCGTCGCTTCCTTGGTTCAGATAATCCACCCGATCAGGAAAGGTAACCAGATCATATTTCTCCAGGGTTTCTTTGGTCTTGGGAGGCTGCCTGGCTGAGCCGTCCAGGTGATAGTGCCTTCCGCAGATACCGGTGTAGTAGTCGCCGGAGGTTTTTTCTTTATTGCCTAAAAACTCAGGAATGGTAGGTATATCCCGGGACAATGGTGCGGAAAAGCGGCTCATGTGGATGTCTATCACATTACGACCGGTCAGGATAGAAGCCCGGGAAGGTACGCATTGGGGAGCGGCGGTGTAAGCCCGGTTAAACAGTACACCATTTTTTGCCAATTGGTCTAAACGGGGTGTTTTCAGGTCACGATTGCCATAAATTCCCAGATAAGGAACGCTATGATCATCGGAGAGGATGAGCAGGATGTTGGGCTTCGTCTGAACATTTTTTGGCGTAGGTCGCATGCCGAAACCGCAAAAAACGACGAAAATGCTTAAGATTATGACAAAGTTTAATGGGATTCTTTTCATATCAATTCATTATTTTAATCTCCACCAAACGCGCCCGAGTACAGGGTCATTTGTTATGGACTCTTTATTCCTTAGATGATTTAAATTCATCAGTATTGATGTAAAAAATAGACAGATAGTTTCCGTTCGCTTCTTTTCTCCCTGAGTAATACAGGTGCTTGCCGTAGGCTTTCGGGCCGGTGGCATACGCATTATCGTTTCTATCAGGCTGTACTGAGGCATCTACTATGGATTCATCAGCAGGCTGAAAACTGTCTTTATGCTTTGAGACGGTTTTAAAACAGGACCTTGTTGCAGGATTACCCATAGTTTCTCCTGAGTACCATAGCGTATACTCCCGACGGGTCTTATTGTAAACCACATGGGGATAATTGGTTTTTGTCTCTTCTCTTTGCAATACAGCATGGGCATAATCATTGAGCAGCGTGTAAGCAATTGGATTGGAAACATCAGCAACGGGTACTTTTGCCAGCAAGATCCGGTAATCGTCAGGGGCAGTGCGGGCAGCAAAGTAGAGCAGTAAATTTGTAGGATCGTCAGGGTCAGTGATCACCGAAGCACCGTGGTTATTTTCCTTCCCTGAAAATGCATCATCTACCACCGTTCGGTAGTTTCCCCAGCGAAAAGGGTTATCTACACTGGCGGAGATGACAATAATATGGGGCTGCAAATCATCATCGGGCCGGGAAGTGCAGAACATAAAAAGGCTATCCCCCCTGTCAAAAATGGACAGTGGCGTGATGCCTTTGCCGGGCTTATCCAAACCGAATTGTGCGCGGGTAATGATAGGATTATTGGCGTGATGTTCACCGGCAGCGGGTCCGCTAAGCTGAAATACGCCTATCTCCATTTCATGGCGGGGATCACCTCCATCCGCACCTGCTCCGCCACCGTAGAACAGTAAGTCTTTCCAGATAATGTGGGTAAATATGGTAGCTGATCGCCAGGAATTGGGCTTGGTAGTAATAATTTCCTTGGGAAAATTTTGGGCAAATGAAGGCAATGACAACAGGAGAAATATATAAAGCATAAACAGCTTTTTTGCAAAGGATACTTCACAAATTGCTGCATGCATGGGCGGATTTGTAATACGTCCGTTGATCACACATTGCAAATGCGCGCTAGTTTTTAGTATTAAACGTAGCAAAGACAAAGTCCATGCTTTTTCTTTGAGTAGCTTAATACCTCTTTTCATTGACCTATGTTTAGATATTCCATCACCGCTTCATCGCCCATCAGTGCCTCCGCTGGCATTGGATTTTCATCGGAAAAAACCTGAAGCTGCTCGTTGGGCAAAATCGTCACAAAATCTTCCTGAAAACCCTCATCGTAAGGGAGCTGGTCTAAGTCCAGTTGTAAATAATGGGCTAGGAAGATGTAAGCCGCTGCGCGTTTGGAGTAGCCGTAATCATGCTTTTCCGTAGGAAAATGCACGTTTTTAACTTTGTGCCCCGCATCATAAAGCGCATACACTTTCTGAATGTAGGGATATTCTACCAGAGGTGTGTTCCTTGTCCAGTCGGCGCCATCAGAAATGAGTAGCATAGGCCGGGGCGCACAAAGGGCGGCGATCTCTACATTATTGGTTTGGTGATGATCGCTTTTATGAATGGGCATGCCACTTTCGCCTACACAGCCCCCGAAGAAGTGGGCGGAGACCTGGGCTACCGGCACCGAAACTTTGATTCTCTCGTCTATTGCCGCTAAAATAAAGGTTTGGGTAGCCCCGCCTGACTCGCCGGTCATGCCGATGCGCGTAGCATCCACATCCGGTCGGGAGAGCAAATACTCCAGCACCCGGTGACTGTTCCAGGTTTGGAGCAATAATGAGATCGGTATGGTATGCCTGACTTGAGCCGCCGCACCCCGCCCCACCATATCGTAGGCAAAAACGATGGCACCCATGCGGGCCAAAGCAGCACATCGGATTTGAAGGTTTTTGGTCATCCCTCTATTGCTTTTGTGTCCGTGGGTACAGAGGATCGCCGGGTTTCTTGCTTCGGCATCAAGCGGGCGGTATAAATTGCCGGTGATGTAGAAACCCGGAAAGCTTTCAATGGCGATATTCTCCACCGTATAGCCGTCCATCGTTCGGGTATTGCTGATAATCGGGTTAAAGTTTTCTTTAATATCGGGCATTTCATCCAATTGCATTCCCTCAATAATGCCTTGCCGAATGATATCGGCACGCTTTTCCCAGGAAGCGATATCATCCCAGGATTCACCAAATTTTTTCATCATCAGTGCCGCTTCGTCCTCTGTCCAGTGATGACCCACACAGAGCAGGTCATCCTGGCAGAAGGCTTTTATGCTGATGCTGAAGCAAACTATCGTCAGCCCTGATAGCAAAGTAGCTAATCTCAGTTTTCTCATGGACTTACCATCCCGGATTTTGCTTCAGTTCAGCATCTCTGTTAAGGTCAATTTCTGACTGGGGAATGGGCAGCAAAGTATGCTTTTCCTGTACATTAGCCCCGGCCTCAGCATTGTATTGCTTGACCCGTTCTATATACTTACCTGTCCTGAACAGGTCTACTTTACGGGAATACAGTTCACCCCATAATTCACGGGCTTTTTCATCTAGGATTAGATCTATAGAAACATCAGCCGCCGCAATGGGGCTAGCTCCTGAGCGCTCGCGTACCGTATTGATACTGATCGCCGCCTCGGTATTTTTTCCCTGCATGTGCTGTGCTTCTGCCAGTATCAGGTAGGTTTCGGCGAGGCGAAGAATGTAATGATCTCGGATACTGCCCCCGGTATAAGCCACCTCATTGGGATGGTATTGGGTAGAATCAGAAGGGTCACTTTCCTTAAGCCATTTGGTGGGCCAGGGCCTAAGTCTCAGGTCGGTGATATCCTGAATGATACCGGTTTCCGGATTGTCAAAGTCAAAAATTAGATCACCGATATTGACCTCGGTATCCCCTATTTTCCCCTCTTCAATAGCGGTAAAACGTTTCTGCAAATTAGGCATTTGTCCGCGCTGATCATTGGGTGCAAACAGCTCAAAATAAGGCATGGTCGCAGAGAAACGGGTAAATCCTCTGCCACCGTACTCTGGTCCGGCTGTTAGCCCGGAGACGCTTTCTATGCGGGAATGGAAGATGCGAACAAACCTGGCGGCCGGACCACTACGGACAGAAGGGGTATACTGAGGAACCAAATCTCCGTTGCCATTTTGTAGCACCCAAAGGCCCTCCGGGTTATTATTATGATTATCTAATTGAAATAAGTCCCAAAAAGGATTTCCGGCGGGATTGCCAGACTTACTGCCAAAGCGCTCAGTAACCAGGCTATGGTTAGGCGCAGCAATGGCTGCCTGGGCAGCAGCTTCAGCAGATGCATAGTTTTTGGTACAAAGATAAGCATAGGCCAGCATGTGATTAGCCGCGGCCTTATCCAGGCGCCCTGCCTGAGTACTTGCTTCCGGCAAAGAGGCGACCGCCGCAGCAAAATCCTCTATCACAAACTGTAGCACATCTGCCCGCGGTTCCTGCACAAAATCAGCTTTTACCCCTTTGACTGATTCCCGGGTAGGAGGAATATCCCCCCAAAGCATCGTCAACCACAGGTGCCCCCAAGCCCGGAAGAAGTAAGCTTCCCCTTCGGCCTGCGCTTTGAGTGAAGTGCTGGTCCACTCGTGGACGGCGCTGGCTTCCAGGATAGATGTGGCATTGTTGGTTAGACGATAGTAGTGGGACCATAGATCCGTCAGGTCACCATCTGAGGTAGTTGGCCCGTAACTATCGGTTAATGCCACAATATCTTCATGACTAGGCTCGAGTCCGTTTTGCAAGAAATCAGTAGCGCCGTTGGCCAAAGATTGGTAAGACCGCATGAGCGAACTATTAAAGTATACCGAACTGATCTCATCATACATGCCCACGCCCCCGGCAGCCAGGCCAGCATCGGTGTTGTAAGTAACATTGGGGCTTAAAAAGCTCTTAGGTTGCTCTTCCAGAAAATCATCCTGACAGGCTACTGAAAAAGTAAGCAGCGTCAGGGTCAGTAGTATTTTATTTGTTATTGTCTTCATCATTTCAAATTTTAGAAAGAAACATTTAAGCCCAACAGCACATATTTGGGGATAGAAATCTCAGCATAAGCCGCTGACTCAGGGTCAACATAGGGAAACTTAGTGAAGGTAAAATAGTCGTGCAGGTTGACGTACAACCTGGTTTTCTTTAGCCCGATACTACTGGTAATGGATTCAGGAAGGTTATAGGACAAGGTAATGTCCTTGATACGGGTAAAACTCGCATCATATACGTCAACAGATCCGATGGGGGTAGGCGTTGAGTTGATACGGGGACGGAACCAGGTGTTGGAAGGATTGTCCGGTGTCCAGTAATCATAAGGGGCCTTGTTAAATCTGGCAGAGGTACCTTCTTCTGTGAACCTGCGGTCTATGCCCTGTACTGTCTGCACAAAGACATTCAGACTTAAACCTTTATAGGAAAAAGTGCTGCTCAAACCACCGATCCAGTCAGGTTGCTGTACGCCCACAATCACCCGGTCATCAGCATCAATGACCCCATCACTGTTTTGGTCTTTTATCCTGACATCACCCGGCTCCCGGTCGGGGGTAGCCGATTCGGCAATCTCATTTTCCTGGCCCAGTTGCCAGATACCGTCAAATTCAAAGTCATAAATCACATTTAGGGGTTCGCCGATAAACCAGTTATTTTGTATATCGTCCTTTTGATCCCCGTAGAGGTCAACAATTTCGTTGCGATTGGCACTGAAATTCAGCCCAAGCCTCCAGGTGAAATCCCCGGTACTTACCGGAATAGTGTTTAGGCCCAGTTCGTAACCTACATTTTTTAACTCTCCAATATTGAAGAGAATATCATCCTGGCCGGTGATCTTAGGGATTTCACGACTCAGCAATAGGTCTGCGGTCTGGGTATTGTAGAAGTCAAAGCTACCTGATACCCGGCCATCCAGCAGGGCGAAGTCCGCGCCTATATTTAGCGTAGTTGCCCTTTCCCATCCTAAGTTTTCGTTGGCCAGGGAATTTACCTTCACGCCTCCTACGACAGTCTCCCCGAAAACGTAGGGCGCGGTACGCAATTGCGCCAGCGAACGGTAAGTACCTACTGCCTGATTGCCCACCGTACCGTAAGAAGCCCTGAGTTTCAGGTCGTCCATCCATCCTAAGCCATCCATGAAAGGTTCTCCGGATATACGCCATGCTAAAGCTGCCGACGGGAAAACGCCGTACTTTTTGTTGGAAGCAAAGCCCGAATAGCCATCCCGGCGGGCGGTAGCGGTCAGGTAGTATTTTTCTTTGAAATTGTAATTCAGGCGTGCCATGTAAGAAACCAGGTCCCACTCATTTTTAGGGAAGCCAGCACTACCCGGAAGATCAGGCAGAATGGGGTTTTCCCCGGCATTGGGATTATACCAAAGCAGGTCATCGGTCACAAAACCTGATGCTCCGGTAACAGCGCGCTCAAAGTCATGGGATTGGCGGCTGTATAAGCCGGTAAAATCAATACTATGCTGTCCGAATGACTTATTGTATTTCAAGATATTCTCCCAGGTGAAGTCAAAAGTCCTTCCGTCTACTACGCTTGAAAGGCCGTTGTTGGCGTCACCTAGCCAGGTTCCCCGGGGCCAGTAGATCGCATCTTTGGCAAAGCGCATCGTAGCCCCGAAATTCATACGGTAAGAAAATCCGGGGGCAAAATCCGGGGTTACCACAAAGTAGAGGTTGTTAAAAAAATTAGTGAAGTTATTCTCCCGGCTGGAAAGTTCTATCTCAGCCACCGGATTAATCAAAAGCTCGTCATTAGCCTGGGGAAACTGGGTGAAAGAGCCGTCATCTTCATAAATGCGGGAAAACGGGCTCAAACGGTAAAAAGCGGGTTGATTATTATTGCCAAATACCACTCTCTCAAAATCGTTATAGCTGAAAAGTAAGTTGTCACCTATTTTTAACCAAGGGGCTACTGATGATAATTCCAGGTTGTTCTTAAGGGTGATCCTGCTAAAACCGGTTGTTTTTTGTAAGCCTTCTTCCTCCACATAAGACAAGGAAAAGTAGTTTTTAATACTTTCGGAGCCGGTATTTACGCTCACCTGATAATCTTGCCGCAGCGCATTTCGGTTGAGCATTTCGTCCATCCAGTTTACTGACTCTCCCCTTTCCCAGCTTTTTAGTTCATTGGCTTCAAAGATGATGGGCACAATCTCATCGTTGGATTGGTCAGCGGTGATGTTTCCTTCGGTAATATGGGCTTCTCTTCTGAAGTTAAAGAACTGATTGGCATTCAATTGTTGGTACTCTACCGCTTCATTCTGGATAGACCAGGAAGCATTAAACTCTATGACGGTGCCACTTTTACCCGTTTTGGTGGTGATCAGGACTACCCCACTGGCCGCCCGGGAGCCATAAATAGCCGCTGCCGAGGCATCTTTTAATATTTCTACCGAGGCGATATCATTAGGGTTAATATCCCTGATATTTCCGGCATAAGGGATGCCATCTACTACGATGAGCGGATCGTTAGAAGCTGAGATAGAATTAAGTCCCCTGATCTGGATACTGCCGTTAGAACCAGGCGCCCCCGAGCCTCTTGTGATATTTAAACCAGGCGCAGCACCTTGCAAAGCCTGAAACAAGTTGGGATTGGCGTTTTGCTCTAGTTTTTCGGAAGAAACGGAAGCCACAGCGCCTACAATATCGCTTTTTTTCTGGGTACCATAACCTACCACCACCACTTCCGACAAGGATTGAATATCCGGGGAAAGTGACAGATTAATGACTGTCCGTCCGTTGATAGCTACTTCTTCGCTGGTGTAGCCTATGGAAGAGAAAACCAAAGTAGTGACATCATCACCAACTGTCAGGCGGTAGTTGCCATCCACATCGGTGACGGTTCCGGTGGTGGTGCCTTTGGCCAGCACATTGACACCCGGTAATGCTTCATTGTTTTCCAGGTCAATGACTTTTCCGTTGATGGTTTGTTGTTGTGGTCTGCGTAAATTCGGCAAATAGACCGGGAAGCTATTTAGCTGCTTGGGCTGCAAAGCGGAAGAAGGCTCCTCTATCGTTTCCGGTTTTTTCTTCTCAAGCCGCTTCAACTGTTTCTTGTCTCCTTGCTGAAAGATTACATAATAGTTATCTGCCAGCTTCTCAAAACTCAAGCCCAGGGGGTTAAGCACGTCTTTCAAGATCACTTCCGGTGCGCCCGAATAATCAATGTTCTGGTTCACGGATTTTTTGTCAATCAGCTGCTCATCAAAAGAAAAGTTGATAAGGTAGTGGTCCTGAATCTTTTTTAGGATGACCCTGAGTTGTTTTTGGCCTTTATCGTCCTGTTCTGGTAAAGAAGATAAGGAAGCTGATTGCGTAGTTTGCAATGCGCTAAGTTGTTGGGCCCAACTGCTGGAATACATTCCTGTAAGCAGTAGAAACAGCACTATTGCACTTACTTTAGGTAAATTGTTGTACATAATTGTTAGTTTAGAGATTGAACATCAATTCTACCGGACGAACTATCAATGTTGGCGCACTGAAATAAGTCCGGTGGTTTTTTATTTTGTTTGTATCATAATGGTTTGGTCCTTTTGCGAAATCTTTAGCTTAAATGTTCTTGCAATTGCCTTAAGGGCTATATCCGGCCGGTTGGCAGGCAGCGTTGCAGTAAACAGCAAGCTATCCACTGCTATATTTTCACTTTTGATAGAAAGTCCCTGAGTATGCTCCAGAAGTAGAAAAACCTCACTGAGCGGCATGCGTTGAAATATCCACTGCTCATTTTTCCAGGAGGTATGTAACTTAGTATCAACCTCTTTGATTTCAAAAGTTTGTTGTGTATTGGAAAAAATAGCCCGTTCGCCGGGTTTCATCTCTATCGTTTCAGCAGAGTTATTTTTGCTGAGGCTCACTTTCCCGGAGGTCAAGACTATGGCTGGTTCACTGTTCCAGTTACTCACATTGAACTCCGTACCGAGTACCTGAATGAACATTTCCCCGGAGTGGACGGTAAATTTTTGATCAGTTTCGGTATGCACCACAGAAAAGAAGCCCTCACCTTCCAGCCAGACCTCTCTTGCTTCCTGCTTTTCCCATGCATTAGCGTAGGATAAGGAAGAGTTGGCATTCAACATGACTGTTGATCCATCGGGCAAGCTGATGATCTTTGTTTGCCCGTAGGTAGTTTTTACCTCCTCCATGCCTGCACCAGACAGCATCGCAAACCAGATAAGTCCGCTAAGTATGAGAATGATAGTAATACTGGCAGCCGCTGCCCACTTTTTGTATAATAATGGCCGACTATTTTTAAGCTCAGTTGCTTTAGCTCGCTGAAAAAGGCGTTCCGCCCCGGCTTCGTGAGAATCAAAATTGCCTGTCTGTGGCGCGTTAAGCTGTGCTATTCGCTGCTGTGCCCGCCTCTCGTAAAAAGCCCGGCCTTCATCCTTCAGCAGCCAGTTTAAGACTTTTTCAGCCTCTTCCGGGGTGCATTGGCCTGCCCAGTATTTCTCAGCCAGTAAGCGTATTTCGTCATGCTTCATTTTGCCGTGTTTATAAGTAATACACAGCGAAGCTTATTTTGGGGTACGCATTAGTAAATTTTTTTTCTCTGAGGTTAGACCATAGGAAGGGTTAAGCCTAACGAAAAGATAAATGATAAATCACTGATCAGAGTTGGAGATTTTCTTTGATAAACGTCTTCAAAAACTTATTTGAACGTTTTAAGTGGGTTTTTACCGTATCGGGTGCCAGGTCAAGTTCACCGGCAATTTCTTCGGGTGTCAGCCCTTTGAAGAGGCTAAGCTGCATTACTTGTTTTCTGCGATCTGAAAGTCTGGATATTCCTCTCAAAATCCACTGCTGGTACTCAGCCCAGGCTACGGTTTTTTCAGTTTCGTTGGAAAAAGAAGGGGTTTGCTGTTGATAAGCCAGGTGCCTGACAATTCTATTTTTATGTGCCCTGATCATATTCAAGACCTGATTTTTGAGGCAAGTAAACAAGAATGCTTTGATAGAGTATTGCGTATCCAATTTTCTGCGATGTACCCAAAGTTTGATGAATACTTCTTGTACCGCATCTTCGGCCAGAGATGGGATTTTTAGATCTGTCAGGGCAAATGCGTATAAAGGCGTGTGGTGTTGCGCATAAAAGTGTACAAAAGCATCTTGCCGGCCCTGCTTCAACGCCTCCACCCATTGTTTGTCCGAAACTTCTTCTTCTTTCATACCCAATAATCAAGTAATTTTCATTTTACATAATTAATGTCATTTTAACAATGAATCTTTCAACGTCAGCAAAATTAAATCGGTTGTACTTTCTTTATTTATAAAAAATATTGCAAAAAATTATAAATTTTATGGTTTGTTAAATAGACATTATTCCGATTTTTTACTGGCTACAACAACTAAAGAAAGAAAAATAAGCCGTTTGGTCATCCCGTCAGGGATCTT
>JBBSOG010000010.1:0-28204 GCA_038259985.1 Cytophagales bacterium | reverse complement strand
TTACCCTAGAAATACTGGCGGCTGATAACAGCGTGAAAGGTAAGCGAAGCCAGCAAATAACAATCATTGACATTCCTGAATTAAATATCGAAACCCTGGGCAGCCCTAATTTGTGTCCGGATGAGCAGGTGACACTGGCGGCCAGTGAAGGTTTTGCTTCTTACGCCTGGGACAATGGGGAAAGTGGCCCAAGTATCGCAGCAACTGAAGCGGGAACGTATACCCTGAACGCAATTACTGATGCTAATTGTACGGAAACAGCTACTATACAAATCGTCCAGGCGGATAACCCTAATGCTGAGATAAACGCTTCAGCAGATAGAATTTCGCTGGGGGATACGCTGCAGCTGACGGCTACCGGTGGTTTGTCTTCCTACCTGTGGTCACCGCCTAATTTCTTGAGCGACACAAGCATTGCTAATCCTATTGCCCGCCCCTTGGTGACGACAACATATACTTGCATTGTAACCAATGAAGAAGGCTGTCAAACTACGCTTACCTACACATTAAATGTAGACCGCTCCCTGGACGTAACCCCTGACAAGGCCTTTACGCCTAATGGTGACGGAAGGCACGATAGCTGGTACGTTGAAGGGATGGAGCTTTTTCCAGATTGTACACTGACAATTTTCGACCGGTTGGGTGCCAAGTTATATGAAATAGATAACTACAGTAATGCCAACGGCTGGGATGGCACCGTTAACGGTCGTGCGGTAGCCGATGGAGTTTATTTCTTCTTGATCAACTGTGGAGAAGAAGCGGGTAGCAAAACAGGTAGTGTTACGATTATCAGGTGATGTTTCGTTTGCAACCCGAAGTAAAACAGTTTTCCAAATAACATTAAACTGATACTACTCTGTTTTCTTAGCGATATTTGATCACCCATGTGAATGCCGTAAACCCTAAGCATTGTTATGTGTTTTGTTCTCAAACACAACACTTTACTACATGCTCAAAATAGCCTGGTCAGAAATATACGCGCATCCGCTACCCGAGAACCACCGCTTTCCCATGATCAAATATAATTTGATACCTGAACAGCTGATGTACGAGGGAACAATCACGCAGGAAAATTTATTTCAACCCTATCCACTGGAAGAGCAATACATTACCAATACACATGAGACTGCTTATTGGCAAAAACTCAAAAGCCAGCAACTAAGCCAAGCTGAAATCAGGAAGACCGGATTTCCAATGTCTGAGCAACTGGTACAAAGAGAGATCACCATTATGCAAGGCACTTTGCACGCTGCGTTGTTTGCGTTGGAGCATGGGGTAGCTTGTAATATCGCCGGGGGCACACATCATGCATTTACTGACCGGGGCGAGGGCTTTTGTCTACTTAATGATATTGCCATTGCGGCTAATTATCTCCTTGAAAAAAAGCTATGTAAGCAAATTCTGGTAGTAGACCTGGATGTGCATCAGGGCAATGGTACGGCACAAATCTTTCGGAACAAGCAAGAAGTATACACTTTTAGTATGCATGGCGCTAAAAATTATCCGATGCATAAGGAGAAATCAGACTTAGATATTCCTTTGCCCGATGGTACAGACGATAATGCTTACCTCAAATCACTGAACATGCACCTTCCCCGGCTTATTGACGAGCTTCAGCCCGATTTAATATTCTTCCAGTCTGGCGTTGATGTATTGGCTTCTGATAAGTTGGGTAGGCTTAGTCTGAGTATTTCAGGATGTCGGGAAAGGGATAAAATAGTGTTAAAAAACTGCAAGCAAAATAATATTCCGGTAGCATTAAGCATGGGTGGCGGGTACTCTCCCCAAATTGCCCATATCATTGAAGCACATGCTAATACTTACCGATTGGCACAGGAGCTATTTTTTTGACCGAGCATGATTCTTGATTTTTAAACTGATTTTCACATCAAAAATGATTATTTTACATCCTTAATTTTGTGAATTGATAGCGGTTGAACAACATAGCGACAAATTTATTTTCCGCAGGAGTATTGCGGTGGCCTTAGGCTTTGTGTTTCTCCTTTGGCTGATCAGGGCCCTAGAGGACAGCATGACTTTGGATTTTGGCGTGTGGGGCATACTACCGCGCTCTATCCACGGCTTGGTAGGCATACTAGCTGCCCCGCTTATTCATGGCAGTGCCCTTCATTTGCTGTCCAATACTTTTCCACTTGTTATGCTGTTGATCGCGGTCTTTTATTTTTATGATAAGATTGCTACTGAAGTCTTTTTCTGGATATACCTGGCTACTGGTTTTTGGGTATGGGTAGTAGCCAGACAGGCCTATCATATCGGATCAAGCGGATTGGTATATGGTCTGGCAGCCTTCCTTTTTTTCAGCGGTATTTTTCGTCGCGATGTACGCTCGGTAGCGGTAGCTTTGGTTATCGCATTTATTCACGGGGGCATGGTACAAGGCTTAGTTCCGGGAGATAGCCACATATCCTGGGAATCTCATCTGATGGGATCGGTAGCAGGGATTTTTTGTTCTTTTTATTTCAGAAAAGAACCACATCTAACACATCTGCAAAAATTTACTGACACCGATGACAATATACCTAATCGTGTCAGTAGCACTTTTAAGGAGTATTCATTTCGTACAACGGAGTACAGGTACACCTATAAACCTGCAAAGACAAAATCCTCTAAAATATACCTGGAACTAGATGAAAATGAAGGAAGGTTTACTTCTTCATAAATTTGAATGCCTGTTTGGAAGGGCGTGTACTACTTTTGCATTCTTTGCAGCGTACAATAAGGATATAATAACCGGCAGAATAATCAGCGGTATTGACCCGGAACTTACTGTCACTAATGCGCTCAGAATCAACATTCATGGGATTACCCAAAATATTTCTAATTTCAATCTCGATTTCTGCCTCCAAGGTAAGCGCCTGATCAATTAAGTCCAGTCGCACAAAAATGTTGTCCTCAGCGGGATTTGGGTATATAATAGCATCTATCTCATCATTTTCAGGATGATGAACGAAGGTGTTTACCATCGGCTCGGCGTACTTTGCATAGCTATAAGGAGACAAAAATAATCCCCAGGCAAAAAGTACAAAAAATATGATGAGTAAACCTTTATTCATAACTGCAATATATACAGGTACTATAATTATACTCTCACCTTCTGTTAAAGTTCCAAATAAGTAAAAGTAATTTCAATAAAAAATCATTACGAGCGTTAGGCGACTTGTCTTAGCTAAAATCTAAAAAAAAGCCATTGAAATTATTTTAATCTCAATGGCCTCTGCTTTTTCAGTAAATGAGATTTATCTACTCACCATCCTCTAGACTAGCAGCTAGCTCATCAAGTTGATTTTCAATCTTACCAATGGCTTCGTTTATCTCTTCATAAGCTTGAGACCAGTCTTCTGCTTCTAAGCTTTCTACTTCTTCCATACGGTCTTTAATGTCTTGTTGTTCATCCTCAAGCTCACTAATAGCAGATTCTATGTCTGCTTTGGCAGAAGAATTAGAATCGTCTGCGGTTTTCTTCAGATCTTTTATCTTATCGTCAATGTTATCACTACGGTCTTCCAGCTTTTTAAGCTCTTCTTCCTTGTGATCAGTATAAAATTCCTCACGGGACTCTACTGCCTCTTTTACACTTTCCTTGGCATCTTCTACGTCTTCCCGTGCGTCAGACACATTGTCTTCCACATCTTTCTGGGTAACTTTTGGACTACATCCAATCATTAGTATACCCAAAGCAAATAAAGTAACCTTAAATAGCTTCATCATCGTCAAAAAAATTTGGTTTTGTTTAATTGATTAATAAACTGTATTCTGTTGCGTTTGTATAGTTTCCACTTGAAGTGGGTTATATGCAAAAAAAATCAAAATAAGTTCCAATATACAACCAGGGAAGTCTCTGTTTTGTTAGATATTATTTACAGTGATTTCTCCTCGAGATCAAAAAAAGCTGTTTCTTGACAAAATTTGTTAGTTACTTATCCATCACTTTTGCCGTAAGCTTATCAGCTAGTCCTTCAAGGTCAGTGTCCAGCAGATTTTTATTGGTCTCAATGATTTGGGCTACCATCTCAGGCGGTAATTTTTTTGCCCCATAGAAGGCGCCTAATATAGCTCCGGTCACTGCGGCTGTCGTGTCATTGTCCCGCCCAAAGTTTACCACAAATGCCAGGCTCTTTTTAAAATCAAAATCACAAAACAGCAGGGCTGTCAGGTTGACCAAATGAATCTCTCCCGCATGAAAGGGCATATCCTGATTTTTGGCATCCAATAGTTCGTAGGCTTTCTGGGTCCTGGCCAGCCATAGCGTATCTACTTTTTGATTAAGAGGAAATATCAGTTGATCTACCTCCACATCTTTCATCTGGAGTTGGTTTGCCTGATAAACAATACTTCTGGCTTCCTGGAGCAGGCGGTAGGCCGTTCTCCCAACCAGACGGCTTTTGAAATAGCCTTGTGGGTCAACATCCCTTATGGTGTTGAGTACCGAAATAGCGGTAGCTTTCTCGTTCATTGCTGCTGAAACAAGGGCTGCCGTGACGGCGCTAATATCCCTGGCATAGCCTAAGTCAAACAGGCTCAATCGGTATGCCTCTGCGTAAGCTAACTGCGGAGCGGCAGGGTAGAAAGCGCCGATAACAGGAGAATAAAGCATCCCGGCGCAGGTCATTTCCCCTCCATAGAAGCGGCTCAACGCATAAGCATAAGCTTGTAAATCGTCTTCTTTGAAAGGCTTAGCCACCCTAGCCCACTCCTGTAGCCAGGCCAGCTTTCTCACGTTGGTTTCAAATGGTTCGGGATCAAAACTTTCTGTACGCTTCAGGGCTTTGATGTCTTCCTCGTACTGATGGATAATATGCTGTGCAAAGTCCTGGGGGGCCAATGCTGCCCCTGCTTTCTGGGTGAAGAGGTACTCTGTCATCAGTTTTTTCCAGCGGGTATCATCTGTGGTCCCCCCGGCGGGCAGGTTAAAATCCCAGGTACCTTCTGCTGAAGGTTCCCTCACCATGGTAGTCAGGTCGTTTATATAACCATAATCTATTCTGATATTTTCCCTGCTCCACATTTCAGTAGGCGCACCCATCGCGTCTCCTATGGCGGAGCCCAACAGCATGCCTAATATTTTGTCTTTAAGCACTTCTTTATTCAGCGTTGAGTCAGCTCCCATGGAGTTTTGTGATTTTTGAGACTTTTTTCCCATATCCGCTTTTTCACGATCGGAAGCGCAGGCGCCCAGCAGCAGTATAGTACATAGTAAAATTACGTTCTTCACCACTGTTTTTTACCTTCATACTCTGTGATGAGCGCAGCAGCTTCCTGGAGTAGGCTTTCTTTTTCGGCTAAGTTGAGGCTTAACGGTAGTTGTGCGATGCCTATTATTCTCCGCATAAGTTCAACCCCCGCAAACGCCCACATCAATGATACATCAAACCCGGCGGATTGCTCGTAAGACGCCAGTACCTGCTGCAAAGTCTCCTCCGGCTGTTGGGCCATTTTTAAATGGGCCAGCATCACTCCGAGGTCAAATTCTGCCTTTCCGAAGTAGGAAAACTCGGGGTCAATTAGCTTCAGACTGCTATCTACCTTGAGCCAGCTACCGGGATAGTAGTCACCGTGCAAAAGGATATCAGGGTCTTGCAAATAAACTTCTCCAAGTTCACGAATGCTCGTTTTAAGCTTCTCATTCTGCTTATATTCCAGGGAAACTTTCTGCAGACCTTGCTGTATATCGTCTAGGTCAAAGCCATTATCCAGGGCAAAAGGAAATACGAAAATATGCTCATGGTTCAGCATTTTCATGGCCTGGTTGTCAAACTTCTTCCTTTCTTCTTCGTCAACCTGAACCTGGTGCAAGACAGAGAGCAGCCCGCTTAGCGCCTTCACTTCCGCTGGCGAGAGCTGCTTTTCACGCTCATACAGGTAAGTGTAATCAGCACCGTTGCCCAGGTCTTCCATCGCCAGGATAAACTGATCAGGGTCAAAACCGATAACCGCCGGGGTATATTTGTTGATATTTTTGTAAGGCGCGATGAAATGATAAAAATGATACTCTACATTTATCCGTTCAACAGGCGCGTCTATCTGGGGATATTTCTGCACCCAGGGACGCGATTGCTTGAGGATTAATGATTTTTTGTCAGTAACGACCCGGTTGACAAAATTCATATTTCCTTCTCCCGGCTTTTCGGTAGAAGTTATCTTTTCCTGAGGGCTGATCCAGTTTTTTTTGCGAAGGTAAGTTTCTACTTCATTGTCAATTTCATCTTCCAGAAAAATGACATGGGGATATATATCTTTGAAACTACTTTTCTGATCCATAAAGTAATTTGAATTTTCTGATTAAGTGAACCTTATATTTTTCCGAATGTAATAAAGAAAAAATTAAGCTGAAAAATCTGTCCATGAGCAGATATATGGAGACTGTAATCTGGAAACCGAAGACCGTACAAGTCTTTCGGCTTCCAGACATCGGCAACCAACAAAAGTTTGCACCAGCTTACTCCACGTGATACTCAATCAGGAATTGAGGTTGTGTGATAGTGGTATCCGCCGGGGCTTCTGTTTTTTCTACAAAAAGCCAGCGGTCTTCGTTGAGGCCTTCTACTTCCAGTAAATAATCGCGTACAGCGTCCTGACGTTTCTGCCAGAGTTGCTGGTACAAAGCATTGACCTGGGCTTCGCCAGTAAGCTCCATACAGGCCGCCACGATATTTTCCGCATATACCGAGTCAATACTGGGTAAAGATTGCTGAATAAAATAAAAGAAAGAAGAGTCCAGACTGTTCAGGCCAGGGGCTATCAAAAGACTATCCTGACTTACCATGCCTAAGGAAGATTGATAGTCTGACCAGCCTTCTGCCAATGCCAGGGCACTTTTTTCTTCCACGCTATCTGAGACGCTTACAAAATTAATATTGAATTCCGGCTTTTTCTTCAGCACTTTGGCTACATTCTTCAGGCGGCGAGCCTGCTCCTGCTGTATATCATACTGTAAATCAGCAAATGTAACAGACTTCAAATCTTTAGGATCACCGCCGATGGCATTGGCCAGTAAGCGGTAAGGTGCGGTCACTACTTTGAGTAGAATGTTTTTCAGCACCTGCAATATCGCCCGCCAGAATTTGTACTTCGGATCATTCAACTGGCCTTCTACCGGCACATCCAGGTCTACATTGCCCTGCAAATCCCGCAGCAGGGCCACCGCCAGTTTCATGGGTAATTCATTCAGTGCATTAGCAGTGTCTTTTTCACCGACGGCAATCTCTTCCACGAAAAGGTTGTTATCGCTCGTCAGGAAGTAATCTTTGATACTATTCTTGCTACTAAAGATCACCTTGCCGTCTACAAATGGATAGGCGACATAATATTTGGAGTAAGGGTTGAAATTACTGAGATAGACATTGTCCACTTTAAAATTAAAGAGCATATTATCCACACCACTACGGCTTACTTCCAGGTCCGCCACCAGGTTACCAGTCCGGTCCAGCAAGGCACGGATGTCAAAGTGGGCGTACTGATCACCTTCTTTTATATCCGTAGCCAGGGCTGAAAGCTGGCTTAGCTCCATGTAAAAAGAATCTTGTAAAGTGTAGTCGTAATAGTCCAACACGCCTTCGTCAATGGCAATACTATCAGCCAGGTAATTGACAAACAGATATTCCTGTGAGACATCGTACAGTGTTTTTGCCAAAAACTCAAACGGGCTTTGAAAACTGTTTTCCTGCTTTAGTGTATCCGTTGGAGGCTGCACTGTCAAACTATCTTTCGTAGCCAGTGAATCTTGCGAGGGGGGATTCACCAGGGCGCGGGTAAAATTATCCCCTTCGGTACTATTGACCAACCTGATATAAGGGTGCAGCATCCGAATGTCACCAAAATCATAAATCTGTTTACGGGTATCCAGTGAGTCCACTTCCAGGGAAAAGTCAGCCCAGGCGATCAGGCTGTCCTGTTGTTCATCTACCATCACAAAATCGCGGACATGCATATCGCCGCTGAGCGCAAAGCTGTCTGCTTGCGTGTAACTACCGCTTAACAAAATATTGGCATCCAGGTGGCTATCAAAAGTGCTGAGCTTGATCACATGCTCCAGATAAGGCTGAAAAGCAGCGAATGGAAACTGTGCTATGTTGCTTTGTAAGGTATAAAGTGATTGGTCGGCATCGATATTGAGTGTTGCTTCCAGAGCGCCTTCATCCATCATCAGGCGGGCGTATGCATTGTACAAAGGGCTTTGGCTGCTCAGGTCACGGGAAATAAACGTAATGCTGTCTAACGCAAGCTCACTACCTACCAGCACATCCTGATATTTTATACCTGCCCCTGAAAGAAGCATGCTATCCAGATGCCACACATATTTTTTAGGTTCTTCTTGTTCAAGTGTATCTTCCGATGGGGAAGGCAACAAATCATCAAAGTTAAACTGCTCTCCGTTCTGAATAATATTTACCTGAAGCCCATCTAATGTGATCCCGCGAATGTAGATATCATCTGAGAATAGCTTCCACCAGGAGAAGTAAACTTTTCCATCACGGCAAGACAAAAAATCACTTTGCCTGTCTGCTTCCAGCACGCGAAGATTTTCTATTCCCAGCTTGCCCGTAAAAATATTAATATCTAGGTCATCTACTTCCACTTCCCGGCCGAGCAGTTCCTGATCATGCTTTTCCAGGTACCACTCTGCAATGTGAGGTATGGATACCAGTAAAATCATGAGCAGACCGGCAAAAATAGCAAGGAGCAGTTTCCATCGCATAGCCTTGAAGGGTTAAAGCGTTAGGATCTAGTGATACAATATATATTATAACCGCCCAACACTGAGTACTGTTAATATTTTGTTACACTACCTGAAGCGCACTTTATAAATTGTACGCCTTATTCCCTTATTCTACTACTGCCCCTTCAGCCTGTAGCAAAATACCTATCCCCAGCAATTGGCTAAACTGAATTTCATCTATCTGGTCATAATCATAAATCATGATTCCTGATAAACTGAGATTGATATAATTGGTAAGTTTGGCATTGAGTGTCAGATCCAATCTATGGTCAATCTCTTGAAAATTCAGGTTTTCGTAGTTAGCAAACATCATGTATCGGGTTTGTAACTTGATCGTTTCTGTAAGCTTCTTATTCCATTCCGCCACCAACTGCGCAGCCAGCCATTCCTGCCGGATACTTTCCCCAATATCAACCCCGTAATTCGTATTGTTCTCGGTATTCAGATAGAGGTCGGTATCCGATAAGAAAGTAAAACGGGGAGAAAAAGGGCTGAGGCGCAGCGAAAAATTATCGTTGGGAATATACTCAAAACCCAAGGAGAAAGTCAGGAAAGCGGGGGCAAAGAAATCGGATATTTTTAGGGCATCCTCTTCGCCATTTGGCAATGTCACGTAGCGATAACCTGGTGTAAATTGTGAAAGAAAATTGACAGAAAAGAAAGCGTCCCAATAGGTAGAGACGTCATAGCCTACCTTGGAATCCAGATAAATACGGTCTTGGCTTTTCCGGTAATCCTGACCGCTGTTTTTGATGACCCCGTAGAGCAGGTCCAGTTCATTATCCCACGACCATTTGTCTTGCTTATAGTTAACTTGTGCATTAAAAAGCATGTTGAATGACAAGGAATTGATACCTCCACCAAACCAGTTCTCGGTGAAGGAAGCCTGGTTGAAATTAAGACCGAAATTGACAGATTTCTTCCAGACTGTATCGGCAGCAACTAAAGTGGTTATGCTGTCAGTCTGTGCTTTGAGCATGAATGGCAAAAAAAGTAGCACCAATAACCCTATTCGTCTTTTCATAAGTTTATGTTAAAAAAAGGCAGACCTGAGACTGCCTGATAAGAAATATGACTACGCTTTAGGCGTTGAAATGTTAGCGTTATCTGTAGAATGTAAATGGGCATCTACCTGTGGATAAGGAATAGTGATACCGTTGGCATCAAAAGCTTTCTTGATAGCTTCAGTCTTTTCAAAAAACAGGTCCCAGTAATCCGCCTGGTTGCACAAAGCACGAACCTTGAAATTTACTGAGCTATCGCCTAATTCTGATACATGGATATAAGGGGTATCCCGATCCAGAATGCGTTCATCGCCAAACATGGTGTCTTTGATTACCTGGCGGGCCTTATCAATGTCGTCATCGTATCCAATGCCAAATATCCACTCCACTTTGCGCGTAGGTTCGGTAGAATAATTGATAATCTTATCATTATAAAGTGGCCCGTTGGGCAGGATAATCGTCTTATTGTCAAAAGACTTGAGCACAGTATGAAATATCTGAATCTCCGATACAGAGGCGATTACGCCTTGGGCTTCAATCACTTCACCTACTTTAAATGGCTTAAGAATAAGAATGAGCACGCCCCCTGCAAAGTTAGATAAGCTTCCCTGTAAAGCTAGGCCTATCGCCAAGCCCATAGCACCAAGCACGGCTATGAAAGAAGTAGTTTCTATACCTACCATACCTGCTACACTGATAAGCAACATGACAATAAGTATCGCTTTGATTAGGCCAGAAAGGAAAGGTACCAACGAGGGATCTACATTTCTCTTGCCTAGTGCATTCTTAACACCCCCGATTACTTTGCCAATGATCCAAAGACCGATAATCAGGGTAAGGATGGCGAGAAGTAACTTAGGAACATAAAGAATAGCTAGTTCTTTGAGGGAATCTATAGCTGCCACTACATTAACATCTTCCATAGTATTCGTGTGTTTTGGTTAGTTTGTGTTTATGACGAAGTTGTACATTATGCTTAACTTAAGCAATTTCAAATATGTTTTCTTGATTCATTTGGTCTAATGAATCAAAGGGGAAATACTCTTTAAAACATCAGGGCATCAGTCCACATAGATGAAAAGCCAGCCTCAATTTAGTATTCCACAGGAATAGGGCAAAGAGAAGATATGAAAATAAGCATACCTACCTAGCTGTCAATCGCAAATAACATGATAAGACAGGCATGTGGCAGTTGATCAGAAATACGCAAAGTCACATTTTTTTTTTAGAGTTCTTTCCTTTTGTTTAGATTTAACCGCATGAAACCTTACCTACTCCTATTTGGCGTTCTGATGGCCGCATGTCAGTCACCTTCGCCCCAAGAAAACGAACAAACTACCATGCAGGAAACAGCTAACCCTATTCCAAAAGAAAGCTTCGGGACTGGCCCGGATGGACAGGCCGTAGATATCTACACCCTGACTAATGAGGACGGCATGGAAGCCAAAATTACCAACTACGGAGGAATTGTCACTTCCCTGAAAGTGAAAGACGCCCAAGGCAATTTTGATGATGTCGTATTGGGTTTTGACAACCTACAGGACTATATAGACAACAATCCTTTCTTTGGGGCACTGGTAGGTCGCTACGGCAATCGCATCGCCAAAGGGGAATTTACCCTCGATGGCACCACCTACGAGTTAGCGAAAAATAACATGGGCAACCATCTGCATGGCGGGCCAAAAGGTTTTGACAAAGTGGTATGGTCCGCCGAATCCAGAGAGTCTGATAAAGGACAGCAGCTCATCCTAAACTATATCAGCCCCGATGGTGACCAGGGCTTTCCTGGTAAACTAACTACTCAGGTGACCTATACCCTCACCGATGATAATGTGCTGAGAATAAATTACGAAGCTACGACCGATAAGAAAACAATAGTTAACCTCACCAATCATTCTTATTTCAATCTTACTGGTGACCCTACCCAAACAGTGCTCAAGCATGAAGTGATGCTTAATGCCGATCAATTTGTGCCGGTAGATGAGACCCTAATTCCTACCGGTGAACTGGCTTCGGTAGAAGGCACACCTTTTGATTTCACCGAACCCAAAACCATCGGACAGCAGATTGATGAGGATAGCAATCAGCAGATCAAATATGGCTTGGGCTATGATCATTGCTGGGTATTGGACAAGAATGGTATGGGATTGGCCGCCCGTGTGAATGAACCTACTTCCGGTAGGATAATGGAAGTCTACACCACTGAACCGGCTGTTCAGTTTTATACCGGCAACTTTCTGGATGGCTCGGTTACTGGTAAAGAAAGGATTACCCATGAACGAAGAACAGCCTTCTGCCTAGAAACAGAACATTATCCTGATTCTCCCAACCAGCCTGACTTTCCTTCTACAGAGTTGGCACCGGGAGAAACTTATAGCACCACTACTGAGTTTCGTTTTTCTACAAAATAAGATAGTCTAGCGTTGGGGTTTTATGTTTCTGATGAGATAAAACGATAACACCCCCACGCTATCATTGCCCATAGTAGGCATTTTTTCCATGCTTGCGTTCAAAATGTTTGCGGATCAGGCTGTCTTTGAGCCGGGGCGCGTCAGGACGGATTTGTAATGACAGATAAGCCATGTGGGCTACCTCTTCCAGTACCGCACTGTTGTATACTGCTTTCTCCGGCGTCTCGCCCCAGGTGAAGGGCGCGTGATTGGCTACCAAAACCATTTCCACCGCTTCATAAGACAAGCCCCGTTCTTTGAACGCATCTATGATCTGAAAACCAGTTTCATGTTCGTAATCACCTTCTATCTTGGCATCATCCATCACTTTGGCGCAGGGAATGTCTACTGTCAGATGGTCGGCATGGGTAGTGCCCATGATGGGAATATCCATTTGCGCCTGTGCCCAGGCAGTGGCGTAGGTAGAATGCGTATGCACAATACCTCCTATATTTTCCCAGTGCTTGTACAATAGCGCATGCGTTTTAGTATCCGAAGAGGGCCGCATTTTTCCTTCCATAATATTGTTATCAAAATCAACAATGACCATATCTTCTGCCTTCAACTTCGCGTAGGGAACGCCGCTTGGCTTAATAGCAAAAACAGCTTTTTCCCGGTCTACTGCACTTACATTGCCGAAAGTGAAAAGTACCAGCCCTAGTTCAGGCAATTGCATATTGGCCTCATAGGCTGCTTGTTTGATTGCTTGGTATTGGCTCATGCTTGGCTCAATTTTTCTATCAGATTTCCAAACTCATTATACTGTGCATAAATATGTTCATATACCTTATTTCGTTCCGCATCGGGATGATATTCGGCATCAAAACCTGATCCCATATTTTCAATGGCATCTTCCACGCGGGTGTACATCCCGGCAGCAGTAGCGGCAAACATGGCAGCACCCAACGCACAGCTTTGTTCGGACTTAGCGATTTTAATAGGCATGTTCATTACATCAGCCATCACTTGCATAACGAAGGGGGATTTTTTGGCTACCCCACCCAAGCCAATCAGACCCTTGACTGGAATGCCTTCATCTCGGAAGCGATCCACAATTTTCCGGGCACCAAAGCAAGTGGCTTCTACAAGCGCACGAAAAATAGTGGGGGCATCACTGCCCAGGCTCAAACCGAAGATTGCCCCCTTTAGCCTTTGATTGGCGTCGGGAGTGCGGCGGCCATTTAGCCAGTCTAAGGCAATTACCCCAGATTCAGTAGGTTTGATGCTGGCCGCAGCTTCTGAAAGTGCGGGAATGATCTGATCTAATGCTTCTTCAATAAGTTTAGCTTTGGTGGCATCATCCAATAGCTTTGACTGTTGAATGACCTTCGTCAGCGGCCAGGAAAGCAGTTTACTGAACCAAGCATACACATCGCCAAAGGCGGACTGCCCGGCCTCTAAGCCTTCCATGCCCGGAATGACCGAACCATTTACTTGCCCACAGATGCCGTGTACCAGTTTGCCAGCGACTTCTTCGGAAGGGGCAACCAGGATATCGCAGGTGGATGTGCCCATTACTTTGCTGAGATAGTACGGTTCTATCTGTCCGCCTACTGCCCCCATGTGCGCATCAAAGGCACCCACGGCTACGACTACCTCTTCAGATAGCCCAAGGCGCTCGGCCCATGTTGACGATAAAGCACCCACGGATTCATCAGAGGTGTAGGTTTGCTCGAAAAGCCGGTTTCGCATGCCGTCCAGCAGGGGGTCTAGTTGGGCAAAAAACGCATTAGGAGGAAGACCATCCCAGGATGGATGCCAGAGTGCTTTGTGCCCAGCGGCACAACGGCTGCGCTTCATTTCATGCACATGGGTGCCGCCACTAAGCATAAAAGGAATCCAGTCACAGTGCTCTACCCATGAATATGCCGCATTGCGCACACTTGTGTCCGCGCGATGAACATGGAGTATCTTTGCCCAAAACCATTCTGACGAATAAATTCCCCCTTCGTACTTTGTGTAATTAGTTTCACTTTGCCTAGCCAGGGTGTTGATTTCTTGCGCCTCATTGACCGCCGTGTGGTCCTTCCATAAGACAAACATGGCATTGGGATTTTCCTCAAAACCAGGTAGCAAGGCCAGCGGAGTACCGGTTTTATCCACTGCACAGGGCGTAGAACCAGTTGTATCTACTGCTATACCTTGGATGGAAGTACGAACGGAAGAAGGCACTTTTTTTAGGCAGTTACTGATGGTGGTTTCCAGGCCATCTATATAATCCTGTGGATGCTGGCGAAACTGATTGTGGATGCTATCGCAGTACAAACCTTTGGCCCAACGTGGATAATAGAATACATCAGTAGCCATCTCTTCCCCGGTTTTCGCATTCACAATGAGCGATCGTACACTATCCGTACCATAGTCAATACCGATTACATACATAATATTTATAGGTTGTTTCAAAACTTAGAGCGTTATGGCAAGATAAACAATTAAGCCTAACTGTCTTTCAAATTTTGTTTATATTGACTACATGACTAAACCTACAACCTACCTATTGCTGTTATTGGGCATGCTTACAATTAGCGGAAATCTTTCTGCTCAATCTGTTGATACTACCCTGCTCCGGCAGGGTGAATTTTTTACTGAAGCAGAAGGGGCTGCCACATTAAAAAAGTATGCGGCTACCTACAATGATCTTGCCTCTTGGGAGAAACGGGCTACACAAATACGTGAGGGCATCTGGAAAGGGCTTGGCCTTTCGCCAGATTTAAAAAGAACACCCCTTAGACCCATTACCCATAGCAAAAGAGCTTATGACGGCTATACAGTAGAGAATGTAGCATTTGAGAGCATGCCTGGCTATTTTGTCACCGGAAACTTATACCGTCCAACCCAGAAAAAGCCCTCTTACCCTGCCATACTTTCTACCCATGGCCATTTTCAGGGGGGTGAATATACAGGCAGAACCCGGGAGGAAATGCAAAGACGATGTGCTTCTCTGGCACGTATGGGAGCCATTGTATTTGCTTACGATATGGTAGGTTATGGCGATGCCGATCAGAATATTCACAAGCATCCGCAAGCGCTTGCTTTTCAAACCATCAATAGCATACGGGTAGTAGATTTTCTGCTTACGCTCCCCGAGGTAAACAAAGAACGCATAGGCGTGACAGGGGCATCTGGAGGCGGAACACAAACTTTTCTGCTCACCGCCCTGGATGACAGGATTACGGTGTCTGTGCCGGTAGTGATGGTTTCCGCGCATTTTTTTGGTGGATGTGTTTGCGAGAGCGGCTTACCCATTCATGAAAGTAAAACGCACGAAACCAGTAATGTAGAGATTGCTGCATTGGCAGCACCTCGCCCCATGCTCCTCATCTCCGATGGCAAAGACTGGACACTAAATACTCCTGAAGTAGAATATCCTTATATCCAAAATGTTTATGAGTTATATGGCAAAGCAGAAAATGTAGAAAACATTCATCTGGCTGAGGAAGGACATGATTATGGCATCAGTAAAAGGGAAGGCGCTTATCGGTTTTTTGCCGAGCACCTTGGTTTATCCCTGAAGGAAATCACAGATAAGCAAGGGAAAATAAATGAAAGTTTTGTTACCATTGAGCCTCATCCAAAACTTCAGGTATTTGATGTACAACACCCCCGTCCACAATATGCGGTGCGAGGTGACGAAGCCGTCAGTCAGTTATTAGCTTCGTACTTGTCAGAAGCGTCTCAAGACTGATTATCTGAAGTTTGCCTGATATATATTCCAGTGTTTTACGTATTCGAAATAATTTACTTACTTTGACCTTAAGAAAATAGTAAACTAACAAACTAAACTAAAAGGCATGGACAACACTACATTACTCCTAATGGTTGGAGGCGTAATTTTATTAGCGGCAGTGGCTATTTGGTTAGCCAATAAAAAGTAATCTTCACCATATTTTTTCGCACTGGCCTTATATGATGATGTATGATTCTGCTAATAATCGTAAAAAGTAGATGAGGTATGTGGAGTCGGTATAAACTGATGGTACCGGCTTTATATACATACTTTGATCTCTTCCAGATAATAATCCAGCTTGCCGGTACCGCTCAAGATATTGATATCTACTGTGCCCAAACTGGTATCGTAAAGCAACTCTACAAAAAACCTGTTCATCGCGTACAGCTTAAAAATGTAATGGTTAGTTTTTAAAACAGTCAGGAACACTCCCTTATGTTGCAGAAAGTTAACTTGTTCATAGCGCGACATTTCCTTAAAATCTTCTATATTCATTTTCTCCCACCTTTATTGTAAGCGAAAATAAGGCAATTTACAGGCAAATTTTAAGAGGATGTAAGAACGAGCGTAAAATTACGCAGAACTGAAAAGAGAAAACAAGTACTTATTCAAGACAATTTTTTCAATATTGGGTACTAAAAAAACTGCTTTCTTTTTATTGGATAGTGATCTTGAAAGAATACTTACCACTAATCGCTGACTTCTTCAGGTTAGTGATATAGCTCACATTGATCATACCGTCAGCATAGCTTTTCATAAGCTGGTCCCTGAGCAGGTTTCCTTTTTGCTTATCGGTAAATGTGAAAGTGGCTGATAAGTTCTCTACTTTAGACTCAAAGTCAGTGCCTTTTTTTAATCCGAGATCTTCGGCGATATAGAAAAGTTCTTCCATGCTTAATAAAATGTATTGTGTAAACGAATGCGGCTATGCATAAGTTTTAAGCAGCAGTGCTTTTATTCAAGGAAACTAAATACTAGCGGTGAAACTTTTATAGCTAAGAACGCCTCATCACCTACGCATTTTATAACTACCCATCAGGCAATCTCAACCGGACGCATCGCACTTAATTTGTCGTTTGTAAGGAGTAGGGGGTTAATGTCGAACCCAAACCCACTTACCAGTAGGCCTGCCACAATGGAGAGATGAAGATAATCGTCGCTATTTACCCTAATATACGTGTTTTTGTCTTTGACAAACGGCAGGTTGGTGTTTAGCGACATGATGGCCAGTTGCCTTCCTTCCTGGGAGATAACACATTTAATCCCCCCCAGACGGGTTATGGTAACCACTTCTTCCCCGCAACGGCATTCCCATTGCCAGTAAGAAAGTTTACGGATTTTGTGTAAGCGCTTTGCTAGTGCTACCTCAAAAACAGCACGGTATATAAATGGCTGTTTGATACTAATTTCTATTTCTTTTGAAGCATGTTTGCATACCTCGGTTCTCGCCGAAAGTAAGCCGTAATGACGTTTAACAACAAACGCTTCCTGCCCATCCACCTGGATTTTTTGAGAAACCCAAGGGAAAAAATGACGTGGTTTGATAGTGATGTTGATGCTACGAAAAGACATACAACTTAAGTTTAAGTACTGTTCCGCCTGAAAGTTAAAAAATGTTTTGACTAACCTAATTAAGTTTACATTACTTTTTTATCAAGTCTTCTGTAAATTTCCAAAAGCTCCAGTGCGTTATCTGAATCTGGTAAGCTTAATTTTCCCACTAATTGTTGGCCCGCCACTAATAGGTCTAATGGCGCATAGTAATTATCTCTACAGTAATGTACAAATTTTAGCACTTCAAAGCCGTCAAACCAGGAAAAAAATCGTTTAAGAAAAGTCTGATAGTTTGACGAGTTCGCTTTCATCTCCTGAAGTTTAATGCCAAAGCCTTGATCATGCAAAAACTGTTGTAGTGACCGGGGTAGGGACAAGCTGCTAAAATCCCCTCCATCAGGAAGGTGGTAAAGTTGTGTCACACTTTTCATCATGTGTTTTAGGGCCTCAAAGGTATCGGGATGATAGGCAAAACTCCTACTTTCTTTGTCTTTTAGCCAATCTTGCTGGGCTTTTCCCGTACCAAAAGGCACCCTATCCGATAGCCGGGCGGATGGATAAACTGTGGTATTTTGGATAGTGTGGTAATCCCCTAACGGAACTATTTTGTGCAAAAAGTAAAAATCTTCCCCGGCTTTGCGGCGGTTCATGCCACCACTCAACGCATAAGTATCCGCCCTGACGGCCATGCAGGAACCAACGGTATGCATCGCAAAAGGATAATGGCTATAGGCAAGGGCATTGATATAATACCGTAAAAATAATTCGTAGTGAATAATCCCTTCCCTAAGTGCCGGGTCGTTTACCTTTTGAAGATCATGTTCAAAATAAACCGTACAGCTTTGGGGAAAGTAGGCTATTTGTGCTTGTTCTAGTGCTTGCAGATAATTATTTTCCACAGTACAATCCGCATCCAGGCATACGATCATGCCACAGTAATTGATATCTGCAAAACGATACAAAGCTTCGTCCATACCAATTTTTCTGGCCAAACCCACCCCAGCATGTTTTGGCGGGAAGTCTTCAAAGGCCAGGACATGGATGTTCAGCCAGGGTAGACTGTTTATCATTTTCCATTCCTTTATTTCTTTTACCGTATTCCGGTTGCGCGATTTTACAGTTTCAGTGTCGTCATGGCTATGATTGACGATGATCAATACTTCTACCGGATATCGGGGTGGGGCACATCCGGCCAACGAATCCAGTGTGATGCATATATCGGGCTCATGATAACAAGGAATCACCATGCACACTTTCATATCAGGGGCAACTGCTTCCTTGATGTGTTGCTCCTTATAGCCAAAGCGTTTTTGGTATCGGGCTGAAGTTGCTGGGAGTGATTTTTCATGCATCATACTATTAAATTAATATTTTTGCCCGTAGGGGTTGACGTTATTTTTACATTTTGATGAATAAACACCCGATTACATGCAATATAAGATAGAATTAGCCAGCCCTTCCAGCCAGGCATGGTTGGATACGGTGATGAATGATTTTAATAGCTTTCTGCAAGACCATGCCGACTGTGAACGCAAAGCTTCGGCTATGGCGATGAGTTTTGTCGCCAAATACCCGGAGCGGCATGAGATTATTCCTGAATTGATCGCCACCGGGATTGAAGAATTAGAACATTTTCAGCAAGTATATGCTTTCATGCGCCAAAAAGGGGTTTCATTGGCTACGGAAATGGCCCCTGACCCTTACATTAAGCAACTGATGTCGCTGAGTCACGGGGGAACCCCTTTCACCCGCTTCCGTGACCGCTTGTTGCTAGCTTCTGTTATTGAGAGCAGGGGCTGTGAGCGTTTTAAGCTGGTAAGTGAAGCACAGCAAGATGAAGAAATTCAGCGATTTTACAAGCTTCTTTGGGCATCCGAGGCTAAGCATAGCCACATCTTTGTACACATGGCATTACGCTATTTTGACAAAAAAGAAGTGGACAAGCGAATTGAGGAGTTAATTGTAGCAGAGGCACAAATTATTGATAACCTTCCCCTGAGACCAGCTTTACATTAGGGTTAAGCATTAATTTAACAAAAAAGAGCAGTGATTAGCTGCTCTTTTTAGTCTTGTGTGAAGCTTGTTAATATCAATTTACAAATACTTTTGTTCTCATTAGCATACCTTCCAGCAGCGAATCTTCTATTCTGTGGTCAAACCTCTCAGGATAATGATTTGTTTCATCAGGCAAATAATAATACGACTCATGTAATTTGCCATTTTTGATCGTAGTAATGACCACCGGCTGTAAGCTGTTTCCCGGCATACAACCCTTATGTAAGATAGCCCCGCCATGTAGTATGGATTGGTGATTCTTGCTTTCCACAAGAAAAATCAAGAGGCTTATCACTGACAAAATCGCAAAAACAGCAAATGTTATTAACATATTTTTATAAGATTAATAGCCTCAATATACCATATAGTTTGAAAACAGTATATGCGATCTGCCGAAAATATTACACAAGTGATAAATTCTTTCTATCACGACTATTCACTCATTATATCATTATATTTTCATGTAGCTATCTTCTTCACTTTCTGTAAATCAGTGGCTGCATCTACCATCAAATGCCAACTTACCTGCTTGCCATTTTCCATAGATTCATACGTCAGCCCCTTTTCCCCCATGATGATTTTACATTTTCCAAGTCCGTAGCGCAATGACTCTACCATGTCCCCTTCTTGCAGGGGCTGATTGTCTAGGTCTGCAAGAATGGGCTGGTGTGTTTTATTATTTTCTTTTTTCTTAAAAAGCCCAAACATATCGTGAAATTTTGTTGAAAATAGTACATCTTAAATAGTCTACAATATATCAAATAAGGAAATATTCTCCATTTAATACGCATCCCGATCATTAAAATGCGTTCGACAGAGGTTTTTGTAAAATATATGAAAATATCAGTAATTGAATATAAACCTGGAGTTTTAAGTTTTTTTAAGCAAGCGTTTGTGAATGATATCTACTTGGCAGATACTGAAACCAACGGCATAGATAGACTACAGACAGCATTAAGCAAAAAACCCTTTAGCTTTCAGGAATTGTTGAAAAAAAATCAAAGTACAGCTTAGAGCAGAAACAGGAGAAACAGCTACTTTAATATTGGATAATATACCCTTGGATACTAATACCTATCATGTGTTAAAATTTGAACAAGAAACTGCCCTCATCAAAAAGAAATTGGCATTATGCTAGGGAAAATTATTGGTTTTAGTCTCAGCCACAAACTGATTATCATATTACTCACCATCGCTGTCATAATAGTAGGTGCGTACTCGCTAACCCAAATTCCCATCGGCATGGTGCCTGATTCGGCAAAAAATGGTAATAATGATGTCCGAGAACCTCCCAGAGGTTCATACAAGAGAATAGGACTTAGCAGTGTATAGATACGTTAAAAAAGATATATACCTGTCAAGCGACATTGACACCACAAAATATATATTTGACGATGCAGAATAATATACGCAACCAAAACGATTGATCTCAAATTATGAATAGCCACCCAAATCTTGAAGAACCTGAAAATAACCAGGTTAACATTCCTTTTCATCCATTCAAAGACAAAGAGACTGTGAGAAGTCTGCAAACTTTGCTTAAGAATGAAAACCGCTCTTTCATAAGGTTTATTGCCATGATAGACAATAAAGCTAATATTATGATCAGTCTTAACTCTCTGATCCTAAGTGGATTGGTACTTTTTTCAAAGTTCTTTGCCCCTCTTCCATTGATTGAAACCTTAGCTTTGATCTTTTTGATAGTTACCTGTATTTCATCTCTTTCACTGTCTGCTTTGGCCGCCCGTCCTGTCCATAAGATGGCAGTAGATACTTCTGGAAATCCTGCCGATCATGTTTTTTCTAAGATTATAGTTAGGCAAATTTCTCAGGATAGTTTTCTGCGTGATTTTGACACATTAATCCGTGACCAAGGATTAATCTACAAAAATATGGCTTTGGAGTTTTATAATTTATCAAAGATACTACAGATCAAAAACAAGCGCCTGAGATGGTCCTATAACACTTTTCTCACGGGAGTTGTCGTTACGGCCGTAGTCATCCTGCTTTACAGTATATTCTTGCCTGCTACTGTATAGCACCTGGGCTTATCGTTTACAGTTTTGGGTAAAATACCTGATGCCATTTTTTCTCTTGATTTGCTCATAAAATTCGCCCAGAAAATCCTTAATATCTTCTCTACTACGTTTATCCAAATATTCAAACGTTTCTATGGTTTGGTTCACTTCGGCTTCTTTTTCCATGAATAGATTGATCACTTCCTGAAAATCAGAGGGTTCATAGCATAGCCCTAAGTACATGCGCTGCCTTACATTGTTCAACCCAAGTTTTTCGTAGGGCACTGCATAACTGGTGTTTACTAAACCAGCGTAGTCGAAATCATAAGGTACGGTATAGGGATAAATTTCCTGTATATCCATCTTTCTGATCAGCTTTACGTTGTGGCTTCCCGGAACAGACCAGTCAGTATTGCCTATCATATAATTAAACATGGCGACCAGCAACATTTGGTGCGCTTGTGTAGAAGATTGCCCGAGCTTTTTCTGTTTGATTTCTATAGCGCCATTACGCTCGGCTACATCTTCTACATCTTCTATAAGAAAAGCATACTCGGTCTTGTCATTGTGCTTTTCCCTACCAGTATCAAGATAGCGCACATGGACTAACCTTACCTTAAAACTGATGTCAGTAAATAGGTTAAACAACTTATACGTCAGGTATTCACGGAGCAGGTAATCCTGATAAGACGCGCTTTGCCGGCAATCAACCACCATCTTCATTTTGTCAAGCTGCTGTATGCTCTCAAACTCAAATTTTGTTCTCTTAAAATTTAGCTTGAGCGGAGGGAAACTACAGTAAGCACGGCGGAACTCCCCCCTGGGCTTGATGCGTATTTTCCTTCTTATGGCTATACTGTCGTTGATATTGACTTGCAACATCGCTGCCTGGTATTTAGCTTTTTGCTTATGTCTGTTGAGTTGCTTGAAATCACTCTCAAGCGTAAGCTCTAGTGGACTATCTTGCGCAAAAAGGTCTACCTTTTCCGGCAGTAGGGATTTTTTTTGGGCATTGGATAAAGCTTGATCCGTATTAACAAAAAATATTCCTTCCTGAGCTAATAGGGGGGTTAGTTGTGACAAGTAAAACAAGAGCAGCCAAGTTGCCCTGTGTAAATGTGTTGCAGACAGTCTGCTAGGTGTTTTCATAGTATATAATTGTTTCAATTAAAAAGGATAACCAATCGCCAGATGTAGAAAATAAGAAGGATCATAATTATTAGCCCCGAAAATCCAACGGTCTCCGGCTGAGCGGTAAGGTTCTTTGAGGGCATAGCCAAAATCAAGTCTCAGTACGAAAAAATCCACATCTACCCGAAAGCCTGCTCCGGTGCCGATTGCCATTTCATCCAGGAAGCTATTCCAGCGAAATTGTCCTCCCGGTCGGCTGGGGTCAGCGTTACGTAGCCAGATGTTGCCTGCATCAAGAAAAAACGCCCCGGCAAAGTAAGCGGAAAGCGGAAAACGATATTCTACATTCGCTTCTATTTTGATATCACCAGTCTGCTCGTAATAGATATTGTCTTCACTCAGATTATTGTAAGTACCGGGGCCCAGCGACCTTGCCCGAAAAGCCCTCACACTACTGGAGCCCCCAGCAAAAAACTGTTTGAGGTAAGGCATCACCCGCGAATTGCCATAAGGAATACCCAAGCCAACAAACATACGGCTAACCAGTCGCTGTTCTTCTCCCAAATGAAAGTAATAACGCACATCCGTAGATAGCTTTACAAATTGCGCGTAAGGGTTCTTGAAAATTTGCGCCCTCAGGTTACTGTTTTCTGTTTTATCTCCGGCAATACTCGAGATCAGGCCCAGCAGATTGCCCGCAGTTTCTATGGTATTTTCCCAATAAAACTGATTTTTGTTCCGCCAAAGATGATTGATGGTGGAAGTAAAAGACAAGCCAAAAATAAACTGCTCATCAAAGCTTCTTCT
This sequence comes from Cytophagales bacterium, assembly GCA_038259985.1. Classification (GTDB taxonomy): domain Bacteria; phylum Bacteroidota; class Bacteroidia; order Cytophagales; family Cyclobacteriaceae; genus Catalinimonas. The sequence goes on along the minus strand of JBBSOG010000010.1, from coordinate 4,721 downwards.
GATCAGTGGGTTTTCCAGTAATAAAGAATCAAACTCCGGTGTGGTTTCTATCAACTTGGTGTAGCTGATGTCCAGAGGGCGAAATTCAAAGGATTGGCTTTTACTCACTCTCCAATGGTAACCAAACTCGCTATGCCAGGAGATCATGCGATAATACTGTAGCCGGTTCAGTAAGTTAACCCCTGCATTGATATCCGAATAAGCAAAATGATCCCGGGGAAGTTTGATGTGAAAAGGGAGCAACAATCCCGGTTTACGGTAATCTATATTCAACCCCAGGCCATAGGAACCAGAGCCAATCTGGTTGGTCACGTTGTTGCCTAGCATCCATTCAAAATTGACGTCAAGTTTGAGATCAAGCTTTTCTGCCCCGCCAAAAGCGTTTCTATGTCCTAAAACAACACTCAAGCCCGGCCCGGTAAAATTGTTGGATTTCGTCACCACATCGACTTCGTAGGATAACCTGATGTTGTCCAGCGGGGTAAGTTCAATGCTGACATCTACCGTGGAATCGCTCAGGTTATTCTGATAGTGAATGTATACGGAGCGGAAAATACCCAGGGCACTAAGGTAGTTAAACGTGTTTTTCTCATCGGTAATGCTGTATTTTTTACCGGGCAAAAGTGCCATGCCCTTACTAAGTGTCTCCCACTTTATGTAGGGTTCGTGATAGTAAAATACCAACCCAACAGCAGAAGTGCTGTCTATCAGATAGGGCGTTTGGCGGGCAGTGTCCAGGTATACTTTGATGGTTTCAATATCATAGGCGATTAATAAACTGTCAGCTGTTTCATTACTTAAACTGAGTTCCAGATCAACTTGCTGACCGGCATTATCCGCAACAAACTGTATGAGCTCTTTGCGAAAATCCACAAAGCCATGATCGTGCAGAATTTTGCTAAGCCTTTCCCTTTCCTGCAACAGCGCGTCCGTCACCAGTGGGTCGCCTGCCTGTAGTTTACCCTTTCCCTGTTCGTGAAAAAGAAGGCTGTCCAGGTAGTTAGTAGGTTCAGGGTACTTCAAATCTTTGACATAGTACCTTCTTCCTGGCCTAACCGTATAACCAACCCTGACTTTCTTGCCTTGAGAAGAGGGAAAAAGCTGGTACTCAGCCTGGGCATGAAAATAGCCCAGGTCAACCAGCTTGTTTTCCATAAAGCCTACTTTGTTCTCAGGGTTGACTGCTGACAAAAGCACGGGAGGACTTGCCCAATGCCGGTTTATCCAGCCACCTATACCTTTGCTTTCCGACGAAGTAGTATTATAGAACCACAGCCCTACCGGCAGGCGAAAGGGCAAGAGCAGGGTGCTGCCATTCGGACTTATATTAGTTATTGCTTCCAGGCTGGATTTGACGGAAGAAGGGAGTTTAGTACCCTTTGGAACTACTTTTATGCCCTTATCACTGATATAAAGCGCGTCTTGCTGAGGTACTTTGCGGGTGGTAGAGCAGGCGGAAATATTAAACATTAGCAGAAGGCAAAAAAATAACCTTCGGTTTTCAGAAATGTAAAGGATGCTAACTCTCCGTCTATCACTCATCTTTCTTGGCTTTGAATACATCCCTAAACTTTCGGTAGTTTTTCTCAAACACGACGCCAATACCGCTTACATCCACATCGCCTTCAAAGAAACTTTCATAGCTGTTTTGCCGGAATATCTTCAGATAGTTCTTCTTTTGTTCATCCAGAAAGTACTCGAGAATGATATCGCCGATCAGATTATCACTGCGGTTGTTATTGTTGTTGGGATTGACGTAGCCTCCTAATCTCAGTCTGAGGCGATCGTTTATCTGTTTGCTCAGCTCGTAAGAGAGGTCGCTGTTATCAGAGAAACTCCCTGAAGGATCATTACCGGAAGAATTCTCATAACTGAAGTTGATATCTACCCCCTTTATTTTTTCGTTGGCAAGCCGGTTGAGCTGGCCAGCTACCATCATTTCAGCTTCAGTTCGTGCAGAAAATCCCGACCCTTCACCTCCTTCTACGAAGAAGCTGTTGAACAGCAGTAAATTGAGCGCCTGCCTTTCCCTTTCTTCTTTGCTAAATGTATTAAGGGCGTTCTGCACATCTGTATCATTGACGTGCAAGTCAAAGCTTAGTGTAGGGTCTTCCAAACTGTTTTTCACATTTATCAATACATCAAATTGCACACTGGGTGCGGCATTATATTCAGAGGGAAATAAGGCGCTGGCCGGTGCATAGGTGTTGTATTCCAGACTAATATCCATCCGGGGATTGTAAGGGTTGTCATTGAATGTTATATGGCTTCCCTCTTTGAGGTTAAGCTCCCTGCTTACCAGGAAAGGGGTCACGATCTGTATTTTACCCTGGTTCAGGGTATATGCGCCATTTAGTTTAAAGTCATTATTCGGGTTTTTCTGTAAGGTAAAAGTTCCCCCTCCACTCAGCCGGGCATCATTGCGTGGTTTTTCGGTCAGTATCATCAGGGCACTGACGGAGGGTTCCACTTCAACGTTTAGGTTCAGTTTCAGGTTATTGCCTGTATTTTTTATCGTTTGATCTTCCGTTAGGCTAGTTTGTTCGCTTCTGAAAACCAATACATCATCGTGCTGCTGATATTCAAACGGTTCATCCTCAGAAACATAGCGGAATGTACTACCTTTATCTATCTTTATATCGCCTTGAATGTCTGGATGGTTGGCCGTACCGTTGATACGCATCTCCGAGCTTATCAGCCCTTTTCCCGAAAAGAAGCCCGTTGCATTTTTGGGAATATCAAAAAGGGTAAAACCCTTACTTTTTACGTTTAGAGCAAGGGTAGGGTCAGATAAATCGGATAAGCTGATGTTGCCATCAATGCCCATCGTATTTTGCTGAGGGTCGCGAACGGTAAAGTTGCTGAATAAGATACTATCCTGGGCAAAGATGATCTGCTCCCGGTTCAGGAAATAGGCATTATCCATCCCCTGAGGCTTTATCATCATATCGTAGGCTGTGAGTTGCCCATCCAAGCGTATTTTTTCCTCAGCGGATTTCCAGCGGATTTCTCCTTCCAACTCACCCCTCAAGCTATCTACTACATCCGTCAGCAAGGGCTGAAAAGTATTGAGTGAAGCTTGGTGTAAGCGGACGTTTCCGTACCATGATGCGGTATCTGTTTTGTAAGCACTGACATACAGCAGTTCGTCGTCCATTTTGAGCGGATTGCTGCCCAAGCGTACTTCGTAAGACTGTCTGAGCGTATCTGTTTCCGCTGAAAATTGAAGGGCATAGGGCGGCAGGGATTGCCGGTTAACTTGCAAACTATCCAACACAAAATAGCCTCTGGCAACTGGTGAATCGTATTCAAAATCAACATCGCCACTGACCATTGCTCGCCAATATCCATCCAAATAACTGCCCAGATGAAGCTGGCGCAAACTAAATCTAGCTTGTGAATTGTCTTCCGCAGATTGAAAAGAAAGACTACCGCCCTCCCAGTTGAGATCAAGATCGCCCAATAATCGCTTATTACCTAGTGTCAGGTAATTGTCTTCATTGGCCTTGATGGGTTGATAAGCATACATGAGCTGAGCGGTATCCAAAGACAATCGGAGGTGATCATCTTCGAGTCGCAGGCGAGTACTTAACATAAAGCGCAGCAAATCCGCAGTGTCACGCTGGCTGAGGCTCAGTGAAAAATCAGCGCCCTGTCGCTCCGCACGCAGTTCCGTTGCTGAGAAATGTATGCCATACATTTGCAAGCTGTCAAAACTACTACTGAGTTTAAGCTGTCGAGGCTGTCCACTGATATTATTTTGTACTTGATAGATGCGCAACGCATCATATTGCACAGAGTCAAGCGCGGAAACGAATTCCAGTTGCTGGGTTTCGTAATTCCAATCAGCACCTAGGTGCCACTTGCCCAGTTGCCTGTTTTCACTGATTTCTAAGGGCTGGCTAAGGCGGGCATCTGCTGTAAAAGAAGGTAGCCCCACATGAGGCGGCTTAGCGATAGCTTCCATGTTTGCTACCGGGGTTTTGGCCATCTTTTGCAGGCTGTCCATCAGGGCGCTCATGGATGAGTACGCGTGGGCGTGAAATAGCAGTGAATCTGCTTTTAGCACATAATCTACTGACTGGGAATCCAGTAGCAAATGGCTGTTGGCCTCTTTTAGGGAAAATATGATCGTATCCCTGAGCAATAAAAAATCATCCAGCCGGACATGGAAATCTGCGTCATCCAGGGTGTTATAATTGCCTGCTGCATTAATTTTAGCTTGCAGGTTTAAAGGATCAGCTAATGCCAAAAAAGGTTGCAATGCTAAGTGTCCCACATCGCCTTCTAGCTGAAACTGTAGACTGGGTGTAGCATATTCCACCTTAGCAGCTAACTGCATTTTTGACCCTACATCCTGACTTTCCAGCTTAACGTTAAGCTCACTTGGCGAGTAACTTCCTGCAAGTGCCATATTTTCAAAACGATGATTTGGATAGATCAGCGAGGGAATAATTATCTTTAAATCTCCATTGGCAGTACTTAAGTCAGTATTCCCAGAGGCAGCGGCTTGCAGGCTGAATTGTTGGGGAAGTTTTTCGTCCATCAACCAGTGCCGGATATTAAAATCTTCAACCAATAACTTTATTTCATACTCATATAGGTGCTTGTTTTTTTGAATATCCGCGTCAAAATTTAATACATTTTGACGGTCAGAGATTTGCAATCTAGTCTGGTACCCTTTCTCGTTTCCACTGAGTTGACCCTTGAAGCTCACATTT
>JBBSOG010000009.1:0-29881 GCA_038259985.1 Cytophagales bacterium | reverse complement strand
GTCCATCCACGTCCAGGTCAAAACGGTACACAAACCAGTGCTGATGATTATTGGCCTCCACATGAGGCTCTACCACAGTACCAAAATAGCTACCTTCAGAAGATTCATCGGCACTGCCAGGGGCATCAGTTACGCGCTCTACGCTTCTAATATGGGCAATACCATTAAGCTCAGTCTCTACTTTGATGTTTCCATCTTCTTTAAATATCCATTTGAACCCGTAATCATAATTACCGGCGGTGATGTAGTACTTGATCGCCAGGTCAGTAGCCCTTCTGGAGTAGTTTTCATGGCGCCAAAGTACCCCTCCATATTCTTCAAAGACCGCAATAGCGCTATCTGATTGGATTGGGCTGCCGTAGTCATTGTGCAAAGTAGCAGGCAGATAAGTAGCATTTTCAGGGGCATCAGCACCAGCAGTCAGTGGACGCGCTACATCTTGAAACAGCCTGAATTCCCCTACATCAAAGTAGTTGTTTGAAGCATTCAGCAGGTCAGGGGAACCGTAATTGACGATCATTTCGGCAAGTCCTCCCCGGTACATAATGTATCTCCACTGGTCTTGGGCATGGTCAAAATACTGCACTTCGTAAATCACCAACCCCTCACGGTTATGGATACCGAAGCGGAATTTCCAGAATGGGGAAATGACCTGGTTGCCTTCAATACGATAGTTGGTGCCCTCAGGCTGAGAGATCAGGACTGGCTTAGGAGCCTGGAGGTCTACTTTGATAGAATCGCCTTCAAAATAGTTGACAGCTACCGGTTCAGACCAGCCTTTTCCGGTGTCTACTACTTTGAGCACTTTCTTGTCCGTAAGGTCTACATAAGCATAAATTCCTCCTATAGGAACATGGCTGTACTTTTTGTTTTTGTACACCGGCGATACGATTTTTTCGCGGTTGCCCAGGGGGGCAAGCCCTAAGTCAGCAGCATAGTTGCCATAGCTTGCTTTGACAGAATCCGGGTTTACGCCTCTTTTTTCTAAAGCAGCATTCCATTCTTCGTTGCCATCCACAATGCTGGACGTGATAGAATCCGCCTTAAAGCTGCCGACGGGCTGTTTGTCTTTCACTTCCTCAAAAGTTAATAATTTTGAGTCTTTGAGGTCAATGACTGCTTTACCCAGGGCATTGGTCTGGAAATCATACACATAAGCAAAAGCTTCCCTTCTGAAAGTCTGACCCGGCTGATAGGCCAGTACTTCTTCCTTCGGCGGTTCTTTCAGGTTAATGATACTAAACAAGCTGCTGCTGTCAGTGGTGACTTTTCCCTCTTTGAGCAGGATCTGTTTTACTAATTTGATTTCGTTAGAATCCAATGGGTCTAGCGGATGGGTGTATTGCATCGTACTTTGCTGGGCCATCAATTTTGGGTTTGTACCCAAAATGAGAGTCAGGACAATAAGAAAAGTTGTTCCGAATATTTTTTTCATGACAATGGAAAAGGTTAAGTGAATAAGCGGTTTGTTAAAATTTATTTTTCTGTTTAAGCCTGCCAGAACTTGGCGTTCTCATTTCAGAAATCTGGCAGGTCAGTATGATGTTTATTTATCCCACCACACGTGGGTACTCATCAGGTCTGGGCCTTGCCGTGCGATGGCTTCTTCATAGTTTTTTTTGTTAAGGCTAATTTCAGACAGCGGATAACCTTTGCGCCGGGGAATTTCCCTGCCGGCCGCCGCGTCGGGTGCGGGGAGCAATAAAGGATAATCCAGTCTTCTCCATTCTGCCCAGGCTTCCATGCCCTGCATATATAAACCCAGCCATTTCTGGTTACCGATGGATGCTTTAAAGTTGGTAGCGTCAAAAGCTACAGCTTCCTGGGCGATGTACGCCCCCAGGTTTTCCTCGCTTATCCCCCACTGCTCAAAAGAGGCGGAGATGGCATCCTCATAAAGCTGAGTAGCATCTTCCCCCGTCCAGCCCCGGGCGGCGGCTTCCGCACGGAGGAAAAGCACTTCCGAATAAGTTTGCAGCATAGCCGGATAAGTAGGTTCAGTGATTCTATCGGCAGGCAAGGACACTTCTTCGTTTTTGATACTTCCCGCGATAGCAGCATTGACACCGTAAGGCATACCTATGTATTCACCCAGTGCGTCAGCTTTCTCTGCAAAAACCGGCAAACGTGGGTCATTGAGTTCCATCAGCTTGTCAATCATAGTGTTGGATACCGCCAGTGTGATGGTTTCCAGGTGAAACTCATTGTACCAGGGATTGACAAAAGGAACCTGTTCATTGTAGGTGAAATCAGCGTTTTGCGCATTACTGGTGAATACACCTTTTTGCAAAGCATCGGCGACTACCGTTTGCGCCAGTTCAGGCTTGGCTTCCGACAGGCGCATCCCCAGGCGTAGGCGTAGGGACTGGGCAAATAATTTCCACTGAACCATATCCCCATCATAAATCAGATCGCCTTCAATATCCCCGGCACTTTCGTCAATCTGGGCATAAGCTTCGTCCAGTTCCTGAAGGATTCCCTCATAAATCTGCTCCTGGGAATCATAGAGTGGCGTGACATTCTCTGACCCTAATAAGGTTTGGCTGTAAGGAATGTCGCCCCAGATATCGGTCAGGTTATGGAAAGCAAAAGCTTTGAGAATACGGCTTACGGCAATCTGGTTCTGGTTAGGCCCGGAAAAAGCAGCCCTCACAGCAGTCTCAGGATCTGTATTAAGGTTGATTACTTCCTGTAAATCCCGCATGCCTTTATAATATACCGGAGTAAAATCACCCTCAATCGTAACATAGCGGTCTTCTGCAGTATAAAGGGTAGAAGTCCAGTATTGCATGTAGCGCATGCCGGTAAGGTTCCACTTGAAAGACTCATTGTAAAGGCCGAAAAGCTCCTCCATCAAATTGGTTTGTGCCCCGGCAAGGATGTAAGAAGTCGGTACTTCCGTAGGGTTATTAGGGTCCTGGTTCATCTCCTCAAACCCATCATCACAGGCGGGCAGGAGGGCTATCAGAGCCAGACTTAATAAGAATATATTTATCTTTTTCATGATATTTTCTGTTAGCGTATGCTTACTAAAACTTAATATTGACATTGAAACCGATAGAGCGGGTGCTGGGCAGTTGGGAGTTTTCTATACCCTGCACATTGCCGGAACCGAGGGTCGTCTCCGGATCTACGTGCGGCACTTTGGAATAAAGTAAAGCCAGGTTTCTGCCCACCAGACTGAGTGATACGCTGCTGATCGGTAAGTTCTCAAACATACTTTGCGGAAGACTGTAGCCCAGGCGCATCTCACGAAGTTTGACAAAGCTGGCGTCAAACACACTGTATTCATCAATGTTGGTGATGTCCTTGAAGTGATCCACTGCTTCTACATATTGCTGATTTTGCTCACCGCTTTCCAGCACACCTACTGCCCTGATACCACCGCCTTCAGCTACTGGGTTACGCATGGGGTTACCCAGGTCATTCGTGCCTACCGTTTCGCTGGTTAAGCCAGAATACACACCTACCGCGCGTGTACCCACGAAAAGGTCGCCGCCTTTCTGGAAATCTACCAGCGTACTCAGGTTAAAGCCTTTGTAAGAGAAAGTGCTATTGATTCCACCCGTATAATCGGCCATCACATTGCCCAGCACTTTGCCAAACTCACGTACATAATAGCCTTCGCTATCTACTAGGCGTTCCCCGTTTTCATTGACCGCAAAGCCATCGCCTACAATGGTACCGTAAGGCTCTCCGATGCGGGCATTGATGGTCACCCGGCGGTCAGCCAGTTGATAATTATCTTGTCCATCTGCCAGGCTGATGACCTTATTATTGTTTTTAGCCATGTTGAGTACCAGTTCCCAGGCGAATCCACTCCGGGTTTCAATGGGTACTGCCGTCAGCATGAGTTCTACACCATTATTGGTCATTTCCCCGGCGTTCACAATATTATACTGGTTACCGGAAGTACCAGAAACCGGAAGCTGGATGATCTGGTTGGTCGCGATACTGTTGTAATAAGTAGCATCCAAAGCAATGCGTCCGTTCAAAAATTGAACATCCAGGCCAAATTCGTAGGAAGTAGTAGTCTCCGGTTTTAGTTCGCTGTTGTTCAGAATGTCAGGCACGGTGAAAAGCGGAACACTGCCTAATGACCCAAAAGGTTGGTAAATCTGGTACAATCGGTAAGGATCAGTATCGTTGCCTACCCGGGCCCATCCGGCGCGTAGCTTGCCAAAAGAAATCAGGCTTTGGTTAGAAATAAACTCAGAGAATACAAAGCTCGTGGCAAAAGAAGGATAGAGATACGAATTATTATCTATCGGCAGCGTGGACGACCAGTCATTTCTCAAGGAAGCATCAAAATATATAAAATCCCTAAAACCCAAGTTGACACTCCCGTACATGCTGTTGACCATCCGCTCCTGCGACATATCGGTTATCGTTGGACGATCTTTGGAAGCTTCCAGCGTATAGAAGTTAGGTACACTCAAGCCGCCATTGCTCTTGCCATAGTTGCGGTACTGGGTCTGGATGCGGCGGTTAGCTCCTAAGTTGGCAGCGAGTGACATATTATCATTCAGAAAACGACGATTGTATTGCGCCAGCATCTCAAAGTTATTCTCACTCACTTTCCTCACATCTTCCGAGTAAGAACTGATGTTGACATGGCCAATAGGTGTCCAGGCTTCCCGACGGTCGTCGTAGAAATCGGAGCGTACCCAGCCAGTCAGTTTCAGGTGCTCATTGAAGGCATAGGTGAGGGAAATATTGCCAAATACCCTTTCGCGTAAGTCCTGATTAGAGGCATTTTGTAGTTCCCAGTAAGGATTGTTCCAATAGAAAGGCGTCAGGTCTTCCGGGCCGGAGATGTTCCACAGCCTTTGTATTCCATCGGAAGTAGTAGTCTGCTTAAGTCGTTCCAGATCAATCTGGCGCTCAAACCAAGTGTTGAAAGAAGACTGTACACTCTGTGCCCCATCCCCGATATAATCTCCGGTTACCGGTCGTCCATTGACACGGGATTTCATATAATTGAAGCGGATGCTGGTACTCAGTTTATCGGTGATATTGGCGTTGGCATTGACGCTAATGGTATTTCGCTTGAGATCGCTGAAAGGGAAAACCCCTTGCTGGTCCAGATTGGTATAAGAAACTCTTACATTGGCAACGTCATTACCGGCAGTAAGGGCAACATTATTAGAAAGGTTTACACCAGTTTCATAAAAGTTTTTGATGTTATCAGGATGCGCTATCCAGGGGCGCAATTCGCCATATTCCGGCGAATCAGGGTAGAAGCTATCCCATTGCCTTACTAACTGGCCATCCAAGCGAGGCCCCCAGCTTTCATCGGCCTGGGTCGCTACGATGGGCTGACCGTTGTAAGTATCAAATTCCTGCTTATATCCGCCCCCGTATTCATTTTGATAATCGGGAAGGATGTATACCTTGCTGAAAGTCGTATTGGAATTGATACTCACCCCTATGCCATTGGTTCCCTTGCCACTTTTGGTCGTAATCAGGATTACGCCGTTGGCTGCGCGGGAACCATAGAGTGCCGAGGCACTAGGTCCTTTGAGTACCGACATGGAAGCAATATCATCAGGGTTTAAGTCCTGGGCAGCATTTCCGTAGTCTATGCCTCCATTGGCATCCTGGGTATCGTCGGAGTTAAAGTTAGAATTGTCAATAGGCGTGCCGTCAACGACAAAAAGTGGCTGATTATTACCGGAAACAGAACTGGCACCCCGGATCAGTATGCGGGAAGAACCGCCGATGTTACCCGAAGAACCGGCAATCTGCACGCCAGCCACTTTGCCCTGCAAAGAATTGACGATATTGGTTTCCCGGGCCTCATCCAGCCCCTGGGTATTAATTTCCTGCACGGAGTAGCCTAGCGAACGTTCTTCGCGTTGGATACCCAGCGCCGTGACCACCACTTCGGAAAGCTGTTTGGCGTCGGTAAGCAATGTTACATCGACAGCAGATTGATTTCCAATGGAAACCTCTTTGCTGATGAAGCCAATAAAAGAGAATACCAGTGTATTAGCTTCCTCACCCAAGTTCAGGGCATATTTTCCTTCAATATCGGTTACTGTACCGGTAGCGGTGCCTTTGACGATGACATTGACACCCGGCAGAGGTTCGCCTTCTTCGCCGGATACTTGTCCGCTGATGTTGGTTTGCGCAAAAGAAAAGGTTTGAATAAGGAAAAGGTTAAGCAACAAAAGCCATCGGCCCCTGTCATGACATAGTAGGCAGTAAAAGTTTTTTTTCATTACATTAGCATTTAAGTTGATAAACAATACAGCCCTGTCTTCTATGAAAATAGAGGTTGCAAAAAGGCAGGGAAAGCTCAACTGAAGCCAGGGACGGTACCAGCGTCTCTGGCTTTTTTAATTTTTCAAACTTGGGTCAATGAATTTTGGATGAGCCACAAAACTTTTGGATCATGCTAAAGGTGATACAGCTTTGTGCGACAGATAGTCCTGATCAGGATTGTAAACCGGCAGCTCGCTATAGCCACTGCTGGTTCTTGCCTGATGCAATATTAGGAGATACAGTCATTAAATCAAATAAAATTTTGTATATGTCTTAAAATCAATAAATAAATCTAAAATATACAAAATTTGCATGATTTTATTCTGAATAGATTAAAACCAATAGCTTATTTCGCTTAAGTATTGATATTTTTTACATTTAGAAAATGACGGTCTGTCATCAAGATTGACTTTTACCAGGCTTTGGTATAAATTAATACATATTCATTTATCTAACAGATCAACCTATGAGCAAAAGACGCGTCTCTTTAAGCCTGTCAATGGCAATCATTAGCCTGGTTTTTATATCCGCTATTTTTTTGGCTATGATACCGGTAGCCAATCCCACATCAGAAAATACTGAATGGGTTTTGGGGAAAGTTGAAGCTATTACGGAAGGCGGTACGCACGATGTAATTATCAAACTAACGAATGATACACATCACTACTACATCAACCGCGGGCTGGAAAAAGGACTACAATTCGGAGATTTACAGCCTAAACTGGAAGGAAGTGAGATTAGCTTACGTTATATCAAACATTGGTCTTTGCTGAACCCGTCAGGTAAGGTGAGGCCGGTAGCTGAATTGAGTCAGGAAGGCCAAACGCTATTTGGTAAAAAGTAAGGCTGCCAGTATATTACCAAAAAATTAAATCAGATGGACGCAGCTTTAAGGATAAAGGTTTCTGAGGTATTATCTGAATGCACTTTTCCAGTGAAGATGCTGACTTCATCACCAACGTACTTCAGGATATTGACCAACGGAAGAAACAGTAATTTAAAGCTAGCATGAGTATCTTGCTTACACAAAAAGACAAAGTAGATCTTATTGACCGTATCCAGAAAGTGGAAACTTCACTGACCAAGCAAATTTATATTGTTGGACTTATCCAGTTTCTGGCGATTATCGGGGCAGTGATTGGCATCATCAACTTTATGCTATAGTGGAGCAGGTCACACTCCTTGGCTATTTAGCGTTTATTACAACGCGCTTTTGTATCTTTTTTTATGAAACTTCCACCTCCCTCAGCCACTGACTTGCTGGATGAACTCAAATCAAACAGCAATCCCGAATACCTGGAAAGCCTACGCCGTTTTGGTGTACAGGGAGAAAGGGCGCTAGGTGTAAGGATGCCTGTCGTAAGGGCATTGGCAAATCAATATGAGAAAAACCATGCTTTAGCCCTAGACCTTTGGGATACAGAAGTACATGAAGCCCGCATTCTGGCGACTTTGCTGGATAAAGTAAGTACAGTTACCGAAACCCAGATGGAAACCTGGGTACAGGATTTTAATTCTTGGGACTTGTGCGACCAGACTTGCAGCAACCTCTTTTGCCGTACTCCCTATGCCTATCACAAAGCCCTGGCCTGGAGCGAACGACAAGAAGAATATGTAAAGCGGGCAGGCTTTGTCATGATGGCCGGACTGGCGATCCACGATAAAAAAGCGGAGGACGCACAACTGGCCCATTTCTTCCCTTTGATTGAGCGGGAAGCCTATGATGAACGAAACTTTGTCAAGAAGGCAATCAACTGGGCTTTGCGACAAATAGGGAAACGCAATGCAGCCTTGCGCAGTATAGCGATGCTAACCGCCGAACGCCTGACAATACATGAGCTACCTACTGCTCGCTGGATTGGCAAAGATGCTTTGAGAGAACTTAAGTGTAGAAAGTAATAGAAAAGTGCCATACACCATTTTAGATATCATTCTCCTAATGTTTTAAAATATTTTAAAAATTGATGTATATTATAAGGGCATTTTATACATTTCCTAACACTACTCAATCATATCGTTTTTCTCATAAAACATCCTTGAGCTAGTGTACCTGACTTTAACCCATGCTCATGATGAGATATACAATTACTTCTTGCACCCTAAGCCTTATGCTGCTAACCAGCATACATTTTTCTTTATTAGCACAGTCCCTTAAAGTCAGTGATAATCAACATTACCTGCTCAGGGAAGATGGTACACCCTTCTTCTGGCTGGGCGATACGGCCTGGGAGCTTTTCCACCGGCTAAACCGTGAGGAAGCCAGCCGCTATCTTAAAAACCGTGCAGACAAAGGTTTTACCGTGATACAGGCAGTAGTTTTAGCCGAACTTGATGGGCTGAATACTCCCAATCCTTATGGTGAAAGACCCCTGATCAACAATGATCCTACAAAACCCAACGAAGCCTATTTTGAACACGTGGATTTTATCGTTAACCAAGCGGAGGATTTAGGATTGTACATAGGAATGTTACCTACTTGGGGCGATAAATTCAATAAGCAATGGGGCGTAGGCCCAGAGGTATTTACGCCAGAAAACGCGCGTTTATATGGTGAGTTTTTGGGTGAGCGTTACAAAGATAAACCCATCATCTGGATTTTGGGCGGGGATCGCATTCCAGAAGAAGATGATGATTTTGCGATCATTCGGGCGATGGCAGAAGGATTGGCTGCCGGGGATAACGTTATGCACCTCATAACCTACCATCCGATGGGCGGACGTAATTCAGCAGAGTTTTTTCATGAAGATGAGTGGCTGGATTTTAATATGTTCCAGTCGGGACATGGGCAGGAAGATATCCCTAATTATGAAATGACCGCACATAATTATCAACTGAACCCAACAAAACCCAACCTGGATGGCGAGCCCAATTATGAAGACCATCCCATCAACTGGAAGCCGGAGAGTGGCTGGTTTGATGATGCCGATGTGCGACAGGCGGCGTATTGGTCAATGCTTTCCGGTGCATTAGGACATACTTATGGTGACCATAATATCTGGCAGATGTGGCAGCCAGGACGTGAGCCTATCTCTTCCGCACGCACCCCCTGGAAGGAAGCGCTTGATCATCCGGGAGCATACCAAATGGGCTATATGCGGGATTTGTTTGCCTCCAGAAACTTTACCGAGCTGATACCAGATACTTCGCTGGTGGTCAGTGCTGAAGGAGAAGGGAAGCATATTGCTGCTGCCCGTGGGAGTGATTTTATGATTATTTATCTGCCACAACATCAATCGGTAGAGGTGAATGCACAAAAGATCTCTGGGAAGAAAATAAACGCCTGGTGGTTTGACCCCCGCACGGGCGACAGCGTCAATCTGGGGAAATTCAGGAACAACCAAAACTATACTTTCCGCACGCCGGCAAAAGATAAAGATTGGGTACTGATCATTGATGACGCCAGCCAGTCGTACTCTCCTCCCGGCGAAATGCTGGTGGGCATGAATAAATAAAAAGCAACCGGCTTTGGATCGCTAATTTTCTTTGAGCTTGGCATAAATCAATTCATCTACCGTATTACCATCTTTGGTCACGCTTTTTTGGAGCCGGGCTTCCAGGTGAAAACCGGCTTTTTCCAGTACCCTGGCGGAAGCAGTATTGTACTCAAAAATCCCGGCATACATCCGGCAAATATTAAATTGCGGACTATCAAAAATATATTCGGACATGGCTTTTACGGCACGGCTGGTAATCCCCCGATTCCAATATTGTTCTCCTAACCAGTAGCCTATTTCCGCAGTCCGATGATACACGTCCTGTTTGAAAATAATGCCTACGCCACCTACTGCCTTGTTTTCGGTTTCAATAGCTACATTGAGCATGGTGTGGTCAGCATTGGCTATCCTCACCCACAACTCGGCGTCCTCCAGCGTATAAGGATGGGGAAAGCGGTCGCGCACATTGACCCATATTTTATGATTGTTGGCATAGGCGGCTAAAGAAGCTTCATCACCTTCCTGCCAGGGACGAAGCACAAAATCCTCAAAAGTGAGGATGACTTTCTTTTTCATACTTTTGATAGAATCCACTGATAGAGTTTTTCGGTATCTTCTTTTTTGCATAAGCCGGTGCCTTCATTCATGGTGGCTGCTGTACCTGAAGCTACGCCAAAAGAAACCACCTCGGTTAATGACTTGTCTTGCGACAGGCTAAGTACCATGCCAGCTACCATACTATCTCCTGCCCCTACCGTGCTTTTTTTGTGTACCGTCGGCGCGGGCACATAGACTACTTTATCTTCTGCTACCAGCATAGCCCCCTGCGGGCCCATAGAAACAACAACTATCTCACATTTATCATCGCTGATCAGCTTTTTGGCAAGTTCTTCCTGCTCCAACGCCGTTACGGACGCCTTGTGAGATAGTGCGCCTAGTTCACCCAGGTTAGGTTTTAGCAAGTAAACACCTTCTTCAGTTGCCAGTTCCAGTGCCTCTCCCGAAGTATCCACGATGTAGCGGGCATTATTTTCTTTAGCAATCCTGGCCAGTCGCGCCCAGAAGTCAGAAGGAATACCGACAGGCAGGCTGCCACTGCCTACTACATAATCTGCTCTCTGACAGAGGGCTTCCATATCTTTAAGCATTTGCTTCCACTCTTTCTCCTCAACCTCCGCACCGGGCATCCCAAAGCGATATTGCTGATGAGTACTTTTGTCTACTACGATAAAGTTTTGCCGGGTCCAGCTTTGGGTAGCCATAATATGCTGGGCAATACCTTCTTCTTTCAACAGCTTTTCCATAAGTGCCCCATCAGGGCCACCCGCCAGATAGGCACACAGAGAATCCCCTCCAAGCTTATGGATAGCCCTTGAGACGTTAATACCGCCCCCACCCGGCTGGTACTTGGGAGACTCGCAGCGCAATTTGCTATCAGGTTTGATAGTATCTACTTTAGAACTTTTATCAATTGCAGGATTCATCGTTAGGGTGACGATCTTCATAAAGTGTTAGGATTTTGGATTAAAAAGTATTTTGCAGCAATAAACAGGTACGATGACAAAAAAATAAAGGCTAATAATCAATTATTCATATACGCGCATTAATTTAGCACGAAACATCTTGTTATGGAAATTTTTCTTGAAGCGGAAAACTGGATTGCCTTGCTGACCCTTACATTTCTGGAAATTGTACTGGGGATAGACAACATTATTTTTATCTCTATTGTTACCGGAAAATTACCCATCGCACAGCAGCCCAAAGCACGAAATATTGGCCTTTCACTGGCACTGATTTTTAGGATAGGGCTGCTGTTGGGCATTACCTGGATCATTGGCTTTACCGAACCCTTATTCAGTGTTTTCGGACAGGATATCAGCGGCCGAGACCTTATCCTGATTGCCGGTGGTTTGTTTTTGCTGGCAAAAAGCACTTCAGAAATCCACCACAAAATAGAAGGACAAGAAGCTTCGCATGAAGACCAGGAGGCGAAGAGAGAAAGCCAAAGCTTTGCAAAGATTATCATCCAGATTGTCTTGCTGGATATGGTCTTTTCTTTTGATTCCATACTGACGGCCGTAGGGCTCACCCAACAATTATTGATTATGATCATCGCCGTGGTGATTTCTATCGGCGTGATGATGATCTTTGCCGGAAAGATTAGTGACTTCATCAACAACCATCCCACTTTGCAGATCCTGGCACTTTCGTTCCTCATTTTGATAGGATTTATGCTGGTGGTGGAAGGCTTCCAGGTACATGTACCTAAGGGCTACATTTATTTTGCCGTCGCATTCTCCTTATTGGTAGAAATCCTCAACATGCGCTTTCGCAAAAAAGCCAAGCCGATACAATTGCATGATCAACAAATGCCAAAAGAAGAGACTGATAACTAGATTATGCTTTGTTACCTATCCTGCCGTTTTTGAAGTCTCCATGGCGCAGTTTTTACCAAAAACTGGCACTCAACCAGTTAGATAACGTAATCCATGCTTGAACAACGGCATATTGCTTTCTTCACTGCCACTATCCTGGAGTGGAAACATCTATTGAAGCCTAATAAATATAAGAGCATGATTGTGGAGAGCCTCAAGTTTATGGTAGAGCATAAAAGAGTAAAAGTTTATGGGTTCGTCATCATGTCTAATCACCTGCACCTTCTCTGGAAAATGGAAGAGCCGAATCTGAGGAAGGATGTACAGCGGGATTTTCTTAGGTTTACTGCCCAGCAAATTAAGTTTGACTTGATAAAGAACCATCCGGTAGTACTGGAAAAATTTCGTGTGACATCCAAAGACCGTCAATACCAATTTTGGCAGCGCAATCCCTTATCTGTTTACTGCTATTCAGTAGCGATGACCGAACAGAAGCTGGATTATATTCATTGTAATCCAGTTCAGGAAAAATGGAACTTAGCTCCGCTTCCCGAGCTATACTACTTTTCTTCGGCTCGGTTCTATGTGGAGAACAAAGATGACTTTGGTTTTTTAACTCATTACCTTGACTAAATTGAATTGTTTTTGGTGAAAACACCAAAAACGGGGCACAACCAAATAAGTGAAAATCACTTTATTAAAAGGCGTTATGAGGGGACAAGAACATACCGATAGTAAATTCAAATTTCTCAACAATATTTTTCAATAATGAACAAAATTATAAAATAGATGCTACAAATAGGTAGAACAAGTTTATGCCTTGCGATATTTTTGCTACTCATGGCTTGTAAAACAGACAAAGAATGTATCAATAACAGTAATGAAAAACTTTTGCAGGAGTATCAGACAAACAAAAATAACTTTGTGCTTCTGGTTTCTACTCAAGGGGCTTTTGGTTCAAGCGTTATTTTAAAGGTTTGTGATTTACAAAATAATAGGCTAATAGAAGAAGTAACTTTACGAGGAGAAGACTATCTGCCAAAAATTGATATGTAGTAGAAAATACCGTTTATATTCATTATAGTTTTCCTAGAAAGCCAAATGAGAATGGTATAACATTTCTTGAATTTGAAAGTGTTGTTCTAGGAGAAGCTTTAGTAAACAAAAGACATTTAAAGTACAATTATGTTTTCAGAAATAAGGCCCCTTAGTGACAGGTTTTCACTTTCTTAATACCCATTTTTGGTGTTTTCACCAAAAACACTAACCGCTTGTAAATGTATTTGCTTTTCATACCTGCCTCCGCTTATCTTAAGGGCCAGTTCCATTTGCACACACACCAACCATGAGAATTTTTTTGAAAACCCTGCCCCTGCTCTTTTTGTTGTTTCCTATTTACAGCTTTGCCCAGCAGGAAGAGGTGTATTTTGCTAGCCATCCCACCATTTCCCCGAATGGAAAAACTATTGTCTTTAGCTACGAAGGTGACCTCTGGCGCCTGGATGAGGGACAAAAACTGGCCATGCGCCTGACCGGTATGGAAGGGGAAGAAAGCTATCCGTATATTTCTCCAGATGGGCAGTGGATCGCTTTTACCGGCTCACAGTACGGCAGCGATGATATCTTCCTTATTCCTATTGATGGCGGCGAAATTCGGCAGCTTACCTACCACGAAGCTTCAGATGAGGTAGATTCCTGGTCCTGGGATTCGCAGGAAATTTATTTTACCTCTGACCGGGAGAACAACTTTTCTGCCTACAAAGTCAATGTCAGGGGAGGGACGCCCCAGCGAATGTTTGGCAATTATTTTAACACCATCCACGATGTGGTGGAGCATCCGACTTCGGGCGAACTGTTCTTCAACGAGACCTGGGAGAGTGCGCGTTTCGCCAACCGCAAAGGCTACAAGGGTGCTTACAGTCCGGATATCAAATCGTATAATTCCAAGACCGGCGTATATAAAAAGTATACCGAATACGAAGGCAAAGAGATGTGGGCGACGATTGACAAAGCCGGTCACGTGTATTTTGTCTCTACTGAAGCCAACGGGGAGTATAACCTGTACCAACTGGAAGAAGACGGCAGCCAGAAACAACTTACCGATTACCCATCCTCCGTCATGTATCCGCAGGTGTCGGCTAATGGGGAGAAGATAGTTTTTGTCAAAGATTACCAACTGCACACCTATCAGCCTGGCAATGGAAATACGCAAAAACTCATCTTCAGTGTGCCCCGCAACCTAACGCTCAACAAAGCTCAAGACTTCAATGTGAAAGATGAAATTTCTGCCTTCGCGGTCTCCTCCGACAATAAGAAATTAGCTTTTGTCTCCCGGGGTGAGCTATTTGTTTCAGATGTGAAAGGCAAGTATATCCAGTTATTGGAAACTCAGCCGATGGGCAGAGTGAGCGAAGTCTACTGGCTGAAAGATGACAAAACATTGATTTTTAACCAAACCGCAAACGGCTACCAAAACTGGTTCACCATTGCGGCGGATGGCAGCGGACAAGAGAAGCAACTGACCAGCGATGCGCAAAACAACCGGCAGATGTCGTTCAACAGTGACAAAACTCGGGCGGTTTATCTGAGTGGCAGGAATGAAGTCAGGCTGATGGATTTGAAAGACTTCAGCAGTAATGTCCTCGCTGAAAATGAACTTTGGGGCTTTTACAGCGCTACGCCATATTTTTCTCCTGATGATAAGTATATCGCCTATACCGCTTACCGCGATTTTGAGCAGGATATATTTGTTCGTGAACTAGCTTCCGACAGCAGTATTAATATTACGCAAACCGGGGTGACCGAAACGCAGCCTTTCTGGTCGCCGGATGGCAAATCGCTTTTCCTGTCTACCGACCGTACCAATCCCGGTTATCCCTTTGGCACCAAAGATGCTCACATCTACCAGATGCATTTTGACCGTTATGAAAAGCCGTATCGCTCCGATAAGTTCAGCGAGCTATTCAAAGAAGACGATAAAAAGGACGAGGATGAAGACAAGAAGAAAAAGAAAGATAAAAAAGAGGATGAAGAAGAAAAGGAAGAGAAAATAAAGGTAGAAATCAACTTCACCGACCTGATGAAGCGGCTGGAAAAAATCAGCCCCAGCGCAGGGGAGCAGGGCAATCCTTATGTAATCAAAAAGGATGAAAAGTTAATTGTCTTTTACACCTCCGATCATGACGAGGGAAAAAGATATTTGTGGAAAACCGTCATTGAGCCTTTTGAAGATGACAAAACCGAAAAGATTGATGGTTTGGAAGATGTGTATGGCTATAGCATCGTTGAGGCAGATGACAACTATTACATGCTGGCAGGGAACAAAATATACACACTGGATGTGGAAAGCGGCAAAATAGAAGCCGTTGACATGTCGTACCAGTTTGGCCGTAATCTGGAAGAGGAATTTGAACAAATGTACTATGAAGTTTGGGCTAACTTGCAGGAAAACTTCTACAATGAAGATTTCCACGGCGTAGACTGGCAGGCCATGCGCGACAAGTATGCGAAATACTTGCCCTATATCAATTCCCGTTCTGACCTGCGCCACCTTAGCGACGACCTGCTGGGTGAACTCAATTCATCGCACCTGGGCTTCTATACCAACGGCAAAGAAGAAAAGTCTTTTTACGACTTCAGCACCCTGGCTACTGGAGTACAGTTTTCAGAAGACAAGCCTTATGAGGTAAAACATAT
Source organism: Cytophagales bacterium (assembly GCA_038259985.1). GTDB lineage: Bacteria > Bacteroidota > Bacteroidia > Cytophagales > Cyclobacteriaceae > Catalinimonas. The sequence continues at coordinate 14,109 of JBBSOG010000009.1, read as the reverse complement.
CGTCAAAAATAGTCCGGCAGATGTGAAAGGAAAAGACATACAACCCGGCGATCGGCTAACCCAAGTGAACGGTGAGGCGATTGATACCACCAAAAACCGGGAGTATTACTTCACCAAACCTAACGGCAAAGATGAAGTTCTTTTGACTTTTCAGAGAAATGGCAAAGCACACGAAGTGAAACTGCATCCTACCTCCTACAACGCCATTCGCTCCGAACTGTACGATGAGTGGACGGAAGAAAACCAGCAATACGTGGATGAGAAAACAGATAAGCGGATTGCCTACGTACACATGCAAAACATGGGGCAAGGTGCTTATGATGAATTTGCCGAAGAAATGGTATCCGAAGGCGATGAGCGGGAAGCCCTAATCCTGGATTTGCGCTACAATACCGGGGGCAATGTGCATGACTTGGTGCTTAATTTCCTGAGCCGCAAACCTTACCTGCAATGGAAATACCGGGGCGGCATGTCGACTACCCAGCCCAACTTCACGCCTGCTGCCAAGCCAATCGTACTGTTGATCAACGAACAAAGCCTTAGCGATGCCGAAATGACTGCTGCCGGTTTCAAAGCTTTGGGCCTGGGCACCGTCATTGGCACCGAAACTTACCGCTGGATCATTTTTACCTCCGGCAAAGGTTTGGTAGACGGCTCTTTTTATCGTTTGCCTTCCTGGGGCTGCTATACTTTGGACGGCAAAAACCTGGAAAAAGAAGGTGTGACACCGGATATTCACGTTGCCCAGACCTTCAAAGATCGTGTAGATAACAAACAACCGCAACTGGACCGCGCCATTGAAGAAATTATGAGCCAACTCAACGTGCAGGGTAAGTAGATGAAGTACAGTCACTTGCCTCTGGCGAGTGACAAATATCCAAAGCGGTCTCTGGCCGCCCTTTCTGCCTTTCTTTTTTCAAGTCCATCAGACAAAAATCATTGAGCGGCCAAGCTAAAATATTGTATTTTCGTGACTCGTACATATCCAAAGATTCTGAAATTAACTATGAAGCAGCTGACTCTTTTTATAAGCCTTTTCACCTTCGCCTTTTTTCAAACTATATATGCCCAATCCCTAACACAAAATATTAGAGGTCAAGTGGTAGACGCGGAAACCCGCCAAGCGCTTCCCGGTGCCACCGTCTCCCTGCTGGATACTGACCCAATTATCGGTACCACTACCGATGCAGAAGGTGGGTTTATCTTAAAAGATGTGCCCGCCGACAGATATATCCTGCAAGTGAGCTTTGTAGGTTACACGTCATTTATCAATCCCGAGCTCTTAGTGAATTCAGGAAAGGAAACTGTACTGAACATCAAACTATATGAATCGGCGCAAAACCTGGAAGAGGTGGTGATCACTGAAGAAAGCTTGATTCCTCCTTCTGCCATTGATCCGGTAAGCAGCCGGGAATTTACAGTGGAAGAGAGTCGACGCTACGCGGCCACCTTTTTTGACCCTGCCCGTTTGGCTACTTCTTTTCCCGGAGTAGTTGCTGCTAATGACCAGGGTAATTACATTTCGGTAAGGGGCAATTCACCCAACAGTGTGCTTTGGCGCCTGGAAGATATTGATATCGTCAACCCCAATCACCTATCCAACGCGGGAACATTCAATGACCGCCGGGTGCAGGGTGGCGGTAGCCAGTCGGTGCTGAGTGCGCAGATGCTAGACAATTCTTCTTTCCTCACCGGGGCTTTTCCCGCGCCTTTTGGCAACAGCATTGGAGGAGTGTTTGATATGAAGCTCCGCAAAGGTAATAACCAACAGCGGGAATATACTGCCCAGGCTGGACTGATCGGGCTGGAATTTGCGGCAGAAGGCCCTTTTCGCAAAGGGGGAGAGGCTTCTTACCTGGCCAACTATCGCTACTCTACCGTAGGCTTGCTGACCAACGGCCTGGGATTGGACTTTGGCGGAGAAGCCATCACTTTTCAGGATTTAGCTTTTCATCTGTCTTTGCCTACTGAAAACAAAGGTGAGTTTACCATTTTCGGTATGGGCGGGCTGGGTAAAAATGTGTTTGAAGCGCCCCGCGATTCCGCTGACTGGGAAAGCCAGGAAGACCGCTACGATGTCACTTTTACCAACAATATGGGCGGGCTGGGTATGACTCATGCCTTGACCATTGATGAGCAAACCTTCTGGAAAACTAGCCTGGCGGTATCCGCGCTGAGCAGCGACCGTTTCGGTGACCGACTGGACGAGGATTATAACACCGTGAGATTGGAAGAAGATAATTACCAGGAAAACAGAATCTCCCTGAATACCAGCCTGACCCGAAAGCTGGCACATAGCCAATCTTTAAAAGGTGGAATTATCTTCAACAACCTGCATTATGACCTGCTCAGCCGGGAAGCCCCGGTGGGTGGAACGCTACAAACTTTGGAATCAGGCAAAGGTGGTGGGCAGCTTTACCAGCCTTATGTGCAGTGGACGAAAGTATTCAAAGCGCCGTTCAACTTCACTGCTGGCTTGCATGCCATGTACTTTACGCTGAGCGAATCCTTTTCCCTGGAACCCAGGGCCACGGTGCAGTGGAACATCAATACGCAACAAACCCTGAGTCTGGCGTATGGCCTACATAGCCAGCTACAATTGCCAGGGATTTATTTTTCAAAAGTCAGTGGTGTAGTGGCCAATCCCAACCAAGATTTAGACTTTACTAAAGCCCATCATTTTGTATTGAGCCATCACCTCCGCTGGAACAATAGCCTGAGTCTGCGTACCGAAGCTTACTATCAGGATTTATTCAATGTGCCTATCTCCCAGGACCCCAATAGTACTTTCTCAGCTTTGAATGTTTTTGAGGGATTTGTTACCGAGGAGTTGGTCAATGAGGGTCGCGGAAAAAACTACGGACTGGAAGTGACAGTAGAGAAAAGCCTATCAGATAGCTATTATGTATTGCTGAGCAGTTCGTTGTACGGATCCAAATATACTGCTGCCGACGGGATTGAACGGGATACGCGTTTCAACGGGAACTATGCCTTCAGCTTCACTGGTGGCAAAGAATTTAGCTGGAGCGGCGAAGACAAGCAGCGCGTACTGGGCATTAACTTGCGCTCGGTGTATTACGGTGGATTGCGCGAAACGCCTATAGACGAGCAGGCTTCCCAAACCCAACAGGAAACCGTATTCATAGATTCTCAGGCTTTTGCTAACCAACTGGCTGACTACTTCAAAGTAGACCTGCGTATTAGTTTACAGACCGACAAAGCCGGGCATACTTCCGTCTGGTCGCTGGATTTGCAAAACGCCCTCAACCAACAGAACGTTGCTTTTCAATATTACGACACTGTGGAAGGCAAAGTAGTGACCAAATATCAGTTAGGATTGATCCCGGTGCTGACGTATAGGCGAGAGTTTTAAGATAGGCACGCGTTAGCAAAACGCTCGCCGGATAGGGAATGTAAAGTGTATCCGTTTTTCAAAATGTTTTGAACATATGTATAAACCAAACAAAATGAGCTTTAATGGACCGAGCGTCCTCTTATTAGTGTTTTTACTGAGTTGCCAGCCGTCTTCCCACCCGCAAGAAACTGCCTCAGCAAGCGCTAATTCCCCTACTTATGACAATAAGCTTATCCACTTCACTCCTTATGCTGAGAACCCGGTGTTTGTTGGAACGGATACCAATACCTGGGATCAGCATATCCGGGAAAGAGGCTATATTCTAAAAGAAAAGGATACCTATCATATGTGGTACACCGGTTTTCGTGAAGGTCCTGAGGAAAGCTTGTCTCTGGGCTATGCTACTTCTCCGGATGGCTTTCACTGGACTCGCTATCCTGATAATCCTATCTTTGAAGAAAGCTGGGTGGAAGATATGATGGTAGTGAAGCAAGATAGCCTTTACCATATGTTTGCCGAAGGCAGGAATGATATCGCCCACCGCCTTACCTCAACTGACCGTATTCACTGGGAAGATCATGGCGATCTGGACATTCGTTATGTCAACGGTGAACCCTTAACAGCCGGGGCCTACGGAACGCCTACCGTATGGATTGAAGGGGATACCTGGTATCTCTTTTATGAACGCGGTGACCTGGGTATCTGGCTGGCAACTTCGCAGGATCTTGATATCTGGACCAATGTACAAGATGATCCGGTGCTGGCTATGGGGCCTGAGCCTTACGATCAATATGGGTTAGCCGTAAACCAAATTGTCAAACATCATGGCCTGTACTACGCTTACTATCATGGCACCGCGCTGGAGGACTGGAGCCAGTGGAGTACCAATCTGGCGACTTCTAAAGACCTTATCCACTGGAAAAAGTATGAGCAAAACCCTATTATGAAAGACAACAAATCCAGTGGCTTATTAGTCCATGATGGCGAACAGTACCGTCTCTACACCATGCACCCGGAGGTGAATGTGCATTTTCCTAGTGAGCCTTAATTAATTTCTTGCGGAAGTGATATTGAGGGTCAGGAGGAAGGCCCAGGACCTCAATTCACCCCTGTTGCTGAGCTTAAGCTCCCGCTCCCGCTTCTTTTTATTCAAACAAATGCGCGCAAGTTGCGATTAATACCAATGGGTAGGTATCACGCCTAGTCCTTTTTTAAATGCACTATATTTCAGTAAATTAACAGCTTATCAAACTTGAATTTGCATTATAAGTTTTATGCATAATTCTCTAAAAATTGTATAAAGACTATTGTATTTAGAATTTGTATTGACAATAATTTGATTTAAAATGGAAGAAAAAACAAATCCTACTTCATCAGAAGGTACCCACAAAGTATGGGAAGTAAACGAATCAAGTAAATGCCCTTTTATGGGGGGAGCTTTAGATTTCACCGCAGGCAGTGGCACATCAAACCGTGACTGGTGGCCCAATCAGTTAAATCTCAAAATCCTCCGCCAACATTCTTCTCTGTCCAATCCGATGGGTGAAGACTTCAACTATGCGGAGGAGTTCAAGAAACTAGACCTGAAAACTGTAAAGGAAGATATTGTGGAAGCATTGACCACCTCTCAGGACTGGTGGCCAGCCGACTACGGACATTATGGCCCCTTCATCATCCGGATGGCGTGGCACAGCGCAGGTACTTACCGCATCGCCGACGGCCGGGGTGGCGGTAACTCAGGCTCACAGCGCTTTGCGCCCCTCAACAGTTGGCCAGACAATGCTAACCTTGACAAGGCGCGCTTGCTCCTCTGGCCGGTAAAACAAAAATATGGTCAAAAGCTTTCCTGGGCCGACCTCCTGATTCTCTCCGGTAATTGTGCCCTGGAGTCTATGGGCTTTGAGACCTTTGGTTTCGCTGGCGGACGGGCGGACATCTGGGAGCCTGAAGAAGATATCTACTGGGGATCAGAAGGAGAGTGGCTGGGAAATAAGGAACGCTATTCGGCCGATCATGAGTTAGAAAACCCGCTCGGTGCTGCCCATATGGGACTGATCTATGTGAATCCCGAAGGACCCAATGGTGAGCCTGATCCTGTCGGGGCAGCCCGCGACATTCGCGAGACCTTCGGCCGCATGGCGATGAATGATTATGAAACGGTAGCATTGATCGCTGGCGGGCATACTTTTGGTAAAACCCACGGTGCCGCTGATCCAGTTGAGTACGTCGGTGCAGAACCCGAAGGGGCAAGCATGGAAGAGATGGGCCTTGGCTGGAAAAACACTTTCGGCAGTGGTAATGCCGGTGATACCATTACCAGCGGCCTGGAAGGAGCATGGACCACCACCCCCGCCCAGTGGAGCAATAACTTCTTCGAGAACCTCTTTGGTTTTGAATGGGAGTTGACCAAGAGCCCTGCTGGTGCACATCAGTGGAGACCAAAGGATGGTGCAGGGGCAGGTACGGTACCTGACGCTCACGACCCAGCCAAGAGTCATGCACCATTTATGCTTACCACAGACATCGCCTTGAAGACAGACCCTGCCTATGAAAAAATTTCAAGGCATTTCTTTGAGCATCCTGAGGAGTTTGCCGATGCATTTGCCCGAGCATGGTTCAAGCTGACTCACCGCGATATGGGGCCCAAATCCCGCTATCTCGGCCCGGAGGTTCCGCAGGAAGACCTCATCTGGCAAGACCCTATCCCTGAAGTTACCCATGAACTGATTAACGATCAGGACATTGCTTCCCTGAAATCTAAAATACTTGATGCTGGATTAAGCATTCCCCAACTGGTATCTACTGCTTGGGCATCGGCGTCCACCTTCCGGGGCTCTGATATGCGTGGTGGTGCCAACGGTGCCCGCATCCGACTTGCCCCGCAGAAGGATTGGGAAGTGAACAATCCGGCACAACTCGCAAAAGTGTTGAAGACGCTGGAAGGCGTTCAGTCCACCTTTAACAGTGCCCAGTCTGGCGGCAAGCAGGTATCCCTCGCTGATTTGATTGTGCTGGGCGGATGTGCAGCAATTGAAAAAGCAGCCAAGAATGCCGGTCATGCCGTGACCGTACCTTTTGCCCCGGGAAGAACTGATGCCTCAGCTGAGCAAACGGATGCGGAGGCATTTGCCCCGCTTGAACCCAATGCCGATGTTTTCCGAAATTATGTAAAGGCGCATCCTTCTATGTCGGCATCAGCAGAGGAAATGATGGTAGACAAAGCACAACTCATGACACTAAGCGCCCCTGAAGTGACGGTGCTGGTGGGCGGTATGCGTGTTTTGAACGCGAACTTTGATCAGTCTCAGCATGGTGTGTTTACTGATCGCCCTGAGATACTCACCAACGACTTCTTTGTCAACCTGCTGGATATGCGTACGACCTGGAAGGCGACTTCGGAGGCTGAAAAAGAATTTGAAGGACGGGATCGTGCCACTGGTGATGTCAAATGGACGGGCACCCGGGTTGATCTTATCTTTGGTTCAAACTCAGAGCTTCGTGCCATCTCTGAAGTCTACGGATGTGGGGATGGCCAGGAGAAGTTCGTAAAAGACTTCGTGGCAGCCTGGACTAAGGTGATGAACCTTGACCGCTTTGATTTGGTATAAGCAAAGCATCACAATCATCATTAAGAAGAGGTGGTCTGGCAACAGGTCACCTTTTTTATTCTATTCAAATCAGGTGGAGCAAATGACTAGCAGTTGGACTTATTCATTTTCTTCTATTTGGATGATTTTTTCAACTTGCGCAAGCAGTGTAGGAATTTTGTTCGTAGCTACATCCCATACAATGGCGTAGTTGACACCCATATAATCATGTATTAAGTAGATAAGTATAAGTAATATGGTGTTTAAGCCCGTTGGTGAAAACCGGCAGTCGCCACTGCGGGCCACGGCGGCACCAACAGGGGGTTTTATTCGCCATTTTTGGTGTTTTCACCAATAATTTGTGTACCTCAAAATTTATGTCCACCTACTTAAACGATCTCTCATGCCTGCCATGCTTTTCCATTCCACCGTGCCCCATTTAAATTTGATATCAGCAGGTATCTTCTTAGTAGCTTCCCCTATGATTTCCAAGCTTCTGACTACGGCTCTTTTCAGGGTTTCATCCTGAATGAAGGTTAGCTTTAAGCGTTTCAGGCGTTACAGCAGAGCGAATGTAAAGACATTCATCTCTTATATGTCTCAAGTAATCAAGAGAATCTTTAGGCATAAACCACTTCATTGAGAATTTTGAGTCCAATGTAGGGGCTTAAACCTGATTTGGTTACAATTTCTACGCGTTCTCCCTGAAACAGCTTTTCCAGATAGTCATATAGCGCCATATAGTTATCGAACTTTTCATGCTCAGGATCAAACTCTATTAGGATATCAATATCACTTTCAGAAGATTGTTCCCCTCTGCTATAAGAACCATACAAACCTACGTTCTTCACCCCGTACCCCGTAAGCTGGCCTTTATGCATTTTGATGATATTCAATATAGATTCTTTGGTTCTCATTGGAAATCTTATTAGCCATGTAAAAATAAAAAAAATTTGTTACAATTATTTATCTTCAAGAGGCATAGGCAGGGGTTTTGGCGTCATGAGTACTAGATATCGCGACGCCAAGCATAGGTTGCTGGTGCTTATTCTAGCCTAAGATTAAAGTCATCCACTTCCATCACCTCGCCTGAGCGCAAATCATTTAGGGTAATATTGCCAATACGGACACGGATCAGCCTTAAGGTGGGAAACCCCACCGCAGCCGTCATTTTACGGACCTGCCTGAACTTTCCTTCGGTAATGGTGATCGAAACCCAACTGGTGGGGCCATGCCTTTCGTCCCTGATCTTTTTTGCCCGTGGTTCAAAGTCTGGCACCGGATCTAAACGCCTGGCTTGGCAAGCTAAAGTCGTATATTTCTCGCTTTTTATCCCTATTTCTACACCTTGCTTTATTTGCGTGACAGCTTCCTGGGTAATAAGGCCATCTACCTGGACATAATACTCCTTTTCAACATTTTTGCTTCGCACTTGCATGCTCAATTTACCATCCGTAGTCAGTAATAACAGCCCTTCAGAGTCTTCGTCTAAGCGACCAATCGCCATAGTACCTTCAGGAAAGTCATGGAGTGTTCCCAGCAACTTTTTATTTTTTCGTCGGTTTTGGTGGTTCACAAACTGCGACAGATACCCGAATGGCTTATGAATAATAAAGTGACGGTGTTTATCCATGAAATAATATTTACCCTGCCAAAGGAGCTTTTCTTGTAACCTTATAACGCGTTTCCGTTGTGCACGAAGGTGGTAACATATTATCTTACATTCTTTAGTTTATCGTGTATCCATTCTTTAATCTCATCAAATGATGAATTTCCGGAGGCGATTTTAATGACAAAATCATACTTCTCATCCTCACTGGTTTCAATATCTGTATCATTCATCAGCAAATGCAATCTCATCATGGTGTATCCTATACGTTTATTTCCATCTTGGAAGGGGTGATTTGTAATCAGGCTTTCAGCCAATGCTGCCGCCTGGTCTACTACTGTAGGATATAATAATTCGCTATCAAAAGTTTGAAAAGGACGTTGGATAGCAGATTCCAAGAGACCATGATCTCTGACTCCCTTACTACCTCCAAATTCGTCAATTAAGATTTCATGAATCCTGATTACTTCAGACAAACTGATCACTTAGCAAGTCTGTTTAGGAGTTCTTTATCCTCTTTGAGTATCTTAGACAGATGGGTGGATAATTTAACATCTTGTGAGGATTTGTCAACGATGCTCTTCAGATAGCTCAGCACTTCATCTGATAAATCATCCGGTAACATATCCACTACCTTGTGTATCTCTGTTTTGACATTTTCCCTATCCATAGCGCTTTAAATTATTCTTAAACAAAGGTACGCATTTATTACCGTTTTGATTTTATGTAGGAGCGGTAAGAGGTTTGCTCAAAAAGCGGTAGCCATTGATAGCAAGTGATGGCAAAAGTAAACCTCATGGCTCTCCGTATGTAATCGGTGGGTTGACAATTTTGGTGATGTGGTTTAAGGTAATCTCCATTCAACTCCCTCAGTGTCCTCTGCGAGTGACACTGAGGGGGGGATATTTATCATTATTACACATGCAACTCACCTCAAATAGCCTATCTACCTTCACAAATCACCCCGCCTAAACTTCTGTCCTTCCTTATCAAAGATACATATCGCTGCTGCGGAAGACTTGCTCCCCGGAGGAGCAGTTGCTAAGTGATGGTATTTAGTACATGCTCCTTACGGGAGCGGTTATTAAGCCGCAGTGTTTAGTACATGCTCCTTACAGGAGCAGCTATTAAACGATAGTGATCTGTACTTGCTCCACCAGGGAGCAAGTCTTAAGGAGCAATGATTTGCTATTGTTCCGGCAAGTAGGAGGTTTTAATGGACAAAACGTCAATAGCTTCTTCACCAAGTAAACTTACCTGTGTAGGCTTATCAGTGTTCTTGATAGCACTGATGCTGTATATTCCTCCTACTTTTATCATAAAAAAAGCGATGATCAAAAAGAAAAGTATTTATGATGAGATGGAAGGCAACCGCCTGGCGATAGGCGGGGCACTGGCTAACCCTGAGTTCATCAAGGTGATGTCGCCTTTGGGCTACGACCGTAAGGAGTTTAACTTTGGTAACAGCTTGCTGGCGAAGATGGTGGCACAGCAGGAGGAGCGTGAGCAGGAACAAAACGGTCAGAAGGCGAGTACGCAAAAGCTACGTAATGCCTATAAAGAGGCCAATGCAATGTATATGATCCACCTGAATTTTGCCCGTATGGTGGTCGTTCCTGACAGCCATGCTTGGAATGATATGAAACTGAGCGGTATCCGTCGTAAGGATATGGCCGGGTGGTTGATACAGGTCAAGGCATTTTATAAGCATGCCCCCACGGTAGCGGAACTGCTGGCGCTGCGGGGTATCAGTGCGGAGGAACTGGCGCAGACCCAGGCAATGATAGAGGCGGTAGCCGATGCCCGTATCCAACAAAACCAGAGCAGGAGCCGCAAACAGGTCGCCAAAGAACGCCGCGATAAAGAAAGAAAGGAGATGCAACTTTGGATGAGTAAGTTTATCAAAGCTGCCCGCTATGCTTTTGATGAGGATAAGCAGCAACTAGAAGCTTTAGGCATCGTAGTGCCTTCATAGGGGATTGAAAATTACAAATTAAAGATTAAGAATTTGGTTTGTTTTGGTTGAATAGAAGGGTGTGTTTCCGAGAGATTCGGAAAGCACTCTTTTTTATTCCTCCTGGAGGAGATGATTGACTTCTTTTTCTAATTTAGGAAGATGGTTCACTATAATCCCCCAGATAATTTCGTCAACTACCGCATCATAGGCATGGATAATATGATTTCTTAAACTTACTATTCTTTTTGCATGCATGATCTGAATATCCGGATCAAGTTTGAGAATTCTATTCATTGCGTTTCACGCCGAACTCCCCCTATAATTTCAAACTCACGCTCAATGCCTCTCTTTAATAATCTATTGCCTTGGAACTGTTCAAAATTTCTCTCATGATTTAAATATTGATCTATCGCAATAATAGAGGTCTGAATATCTGCCAGATATTTCTTGCTTTTATCATGCATACAGTGAAACTTTTGTCGCTTCAATGGATTTTGCCAGATAAGGGTTTTGCACAGACTCTTCTACAACCAAATCTACTTTACGATTGAATACATTTTCTAAGGCATCCTGTAGGTCAAAGTAATTATCCGCATATTCTAAGAGGGGCATCTCCTTAAACTTTACTAGAAAATCAATATCACTCTCTGATGAGAATTGCGTACCAGTGATTGAGCCGAAGGCAGATAGTTCGGCAATTCGATACTTTGTTACTAATGAATCAAGTGCTGGCTTTGCTTCCTGTATGAGCTTAGGAATGTTATTCATAATTCTAATTTACGGATATTTTTATATCATTGTTTTCAGAAAGATTAGTTTAAGCCCCCTGCTAATGATACTGAAGAGGGAAAATAAGCAAGCGCTCCAACCTGTCCTGACGACAGGCGGCAGCCGCGCTGCCAGGGCGCCGGACAATGCAATCGCACGCGAGATTAGAGGAAAAGCTTAATGCATGCTAAGTATAACATTTCCAACTTTTTGTCCTGAAGAGACATAGGTAAATACTTCTTTGATTTGCGCTATGTGATACTGCTTCTCATCAATCAAAGGAGTGAATTTCCCTTCTTCTATCAGGTCTCTGATGAACTCCATGCTTTTCTTAATGCTTATTGGAAGTGGAAAAATAACTTTCTTCCCCCCGCTTAGTGGAGTAATAATGGGCAACAACATATTCTGGTTATAGGGACCTAGCTCAGACGAAATGTATATCCCTTTCTTGTGTAACAAGCGCTTACACTTGAAGAAGGTGCTTTTTCCCACCGCATCCATCACATAATCGTATTCGTCTGTATCGCGAGTAAAGTCTTCTTTCGTATAGTCAATCAATTTGTCAGCCCCTAAGGCTTTCACCTTCTCAAAATGTTCTGATTTGCACACCGCAGTCACAAAAATATGATGGTACTTTAAGAGTTGAACCAATGCCGATCCAATGGCACCTGTCGCACCATTGACTACTGCCTTTTGCCCTACTTGCAGCTTTACCTTATTGATAAAGTTATTGGCATAATGAGCGCCTTCCACACTCGCGGCTGCCTGCGCATATGTGAACCCTTTTGGTAGAGGTAATACAGCCTGATTTTCTGCTATTGTCAGGTATTCTGCGTGGGATGACATGCCCTGGTCATTGAAGCCCCATACTTTATCACCCACCTTGAGGCGGCCCACTTTGCTTCCCACTGATTCCACGCTGCCTGCAAAATCGGTTCCCGTAACGGGAAGTTGGGGCTTAAACAGTCCCGTGAAAAAACGCATTACAAAGGGTTGTGCCCCCAAAATGGCACAATCAGTTCTGTTTACTGTGGTGGCATGCACCTGGATTAGGAGTTCATGCGCTTTCGGAACAGGTTTTTCTATTTCTTTCATGCTCAGCACTTCAGGAGAGCCATACTTTATATGATAAGCTGCTTTCATTTTTTGGTATTATCAATGTTTGTATAAAAATAATTATCGGGATAGCCTGCATATATTTCTTCTATACTCCTTAAAGTAAGCTGATTTCATCTACTTTTTGGGTTTTATATAAAAAAAGTGCCCCACTGTGTAGGGCACTTTTCCATTAACCAAAAACTCGTGTACCATTATTGGGGGTACACTCCTACCCATTTTCTAACACCACTCATCATGAGTCTTTCAAATCTTTTTCTATGCCACTGATGGCTGATTTGTATTCCCTGATACCCTGCCCCAGGCCTTTGGCCATCTGAGGGATTTTCTTAGCACCAAAAAACAACATAATTACGGCCAGGATCAGGAATATTTCCCATCCACCCAGGCCTCCTACAAATAATAATAAGCTTTCCATGTCGTATCGTGTTTAAATGAAAAAATTAGGTTAAAGTTTACGAACGCTTTGCAAAAGCGTCCGAGGAATTTGCCTTCCTCAGCGTCCTCTGCGAGTGACGCTGAGTGAGCATAGGGATATATATTTAGCTCACAATAAATAAGCTGGCGATGGCTACTGCGGTTTCTCCGCTGATAGGCTCATCATAAGCTTCTGTTCCGGCATCGGCACCAAACTCTTTGGAAGTATCGTATCCTGCCTGCATCGTTACCTCTTCGCCATCATATACGTCCTGAGTGGCTTCAGGCATATCTGTACCACGGTTATTCTGCACTATCCATCCCTTCAAACCTCTCAAGCGACGGATCTCCGAAGCATGCCTAGCCTCCACCGAATGGATTTGTAATGCGGCAGTAAGCAGGTCGGGCGCACTCATCAGGTTAGCGGCCTGCCCCTTGTAGGCACGCACACCAGTGTCTTCAAATGCCTGTGCTAAGGCCAGTAATTGTGCATAAGCGGTGTCCTGCCCGATACCGTTATCGTTAAAAGGGTCAAAAGCTCCGCCTACAGTAAAGTCAAAGGTAGGCTTGTCTACCACATTCTCTCCCAGCCCGGCTTTCAAGAAGTCCACGTGGGCTTTCTCATGCTTGGCAATCTGCATATAAACTTTCTCCGCACGTGTACCGGCAGGCACTACGCCTGATTCCAGTGCCAGGCGATAAAACTCATCTTCCAAATACTCCAGTGTCAGGGCTAGTTGCAATGCCTGTACCGGTGTGTTCATACTCTGCGCCATCACTTTTTTGGAGGAGAACATAGCTGCTCCTAAGGGAACGGCACTCATTGCCAACTTCTTGCTCATGCTTCCTAGTTGTGTAAAAGCCTGGCGGCGTGATACGATGCTTTTCTCGTCATTCTCTTTGCTGGAAGACAAAGCATCACTGGTAAAATGGTCTAAAAAATGTATGATATTCATGATATAATGTTTTTAAAATCTTAAGATGTAGGTAAATTATTTGCAGTAAATTCTGTCGTGATGAACCCACCAGCTACCGAAAGGATATCGGCGGGTGACATAGCGACATCAAGACCGTTCATCGGATCTACCACATCGTCTCCGGCAAAGTCATCAGAATCAGGATTGATCAGGCTACGAATGGCTGAAGCATGCCGTGCCTCTACCGATACAATCTTACCAGCGATCAACAAATAGTCAGGATTGGTAATCAACCTTCCGGCACCATTATAAGCGGCTACTCCGGTATCTTCCAGGGCTTTGGCCGTAGCCAATACCGCATCGCGATTGTTGAAATCCAAATC
>JBBSOG010000008.1:0-30046 GCA_038259985.1 Cytophagales bacterium | reverse complement strand
TCACAGGAGCCTAAGCATGTGGGCGGCTTATCCATAGGGGCTATGAATGATATGGCGGGCGAAGCGGGTGAAATCAAAACCAAAAGTTTGAATTTGTCAGGGGCATACCAACTGCGTTTTGATCGTAATGCAGTTCATTCACTCACTTTTGGCTTGCAAGGGGAATATATGCTTACCAGTATAGATTTTGGCGCACTCAACTGGCCTTCACAAATTACTTATTATGGTTTTGACCCCGGACGCCGTCCTACCGATGTGTTGGAAGGAAGGAATAGTTTGCTAAGGTTCAATGCCGGGCTCATGTGGGCATATAATCCAGCTAACAATCTATTAAAATCAAATCAAAAGTTACAGCTTTTTGGTGGATTTGCGGTGTCAAACCTTAATTCGCCAAACAATAATTTTTTGCAAAATGGTGAATTTAACTTGCCTTTTCTTTATAAACTACATGGCGGGGCACAAATACAGCTAGGAAATAATTTTAGCATTGCCCCTGATTTCCTTTTAATGATGCAAAATGAGCTAAACCAGTTTACGCTGGGCACATTGCTCAATTATGTGAAAGCGGTAAACACTTCAACCAATCCCAAACTAACAACGCTTAACTTGTTTGCAGGAACCTGGTATCGTTCAACGGATGCCTTGATACTGCTAGTGGGTGCTTCCAATCGTAAATTTAATGCTGCTTTCAGCTACGATATCAATACGGTGACATCAAAAGCGGGTATCAATGGCCAGGGAGCGGTTGAACTTTCTCTGTCATTTAAGTTTTTAAAAGACAAAAATCCTAGAAAGATATCTTCACCACTTTTTTGACCAATCTATAACATGCGGATTTGCCACTTATACAGTGATAAGCTTCATAAAAGTGCCCATAGGTTCTTTATCGTGTACTGCTGTGTTTTCGGCTTTTTCCTAAATGATAAAACGCTTCAGGCGCAAAGCATGGAAAGTGGCAATCGTTTTTTTGAGGCACAGCAGTACTATAAAGCTTCCACGATTTATGAAAAAATTGTTGCCCGGGACTCCTCCAACTTTCGGGCAGCGTATCAGCTGGCCCATTGCTACCGATATATGTATGATTATCAAAGTTCAGAAAAATATTATACCATTGTAGCCAAAAATGCTTCACATAATTTTCCCCTTTCTCTTTTCTACTATGCCCAAATGCTGAAATACAATCAGCAATATGAGGAAGCGATTAAGTGGTATGATCAATTTTTGGCAAAATCAACGGATAAATCTTCAGCAATTTTCAAACAGGCGACGCAAGAAAAACAAGGAAGTGTGCAAGCCCTGATAGAAAACCCTGTACAAAATCAGGAAATGTGGCTGCACCTTTTACCAGAACCTATCAACACAGTATATCAGGAGTTTGCCCCTGCCATTTATCAGCAGGATTCCTCCATCATTTTCAGTTCTACCCGACTTTCTAAGCGCTTACAAAACAAAAATAAAGTCAGCAACCGCTCGGGTGAAGCTTTTTCCAATCAATACATAGCAAACGGGGACAGCATAGGGTGGCATGATCAGAGCAAAGAAAATAATTTTTCCAAACTTAACTCCAAGTGGTCTGATGCCAGTGGCACTTTTACAGCTGATGGAAATGAATATTATTTTACCCGCTGTAGCGCATCGAGTGAATATTGTAATGTTTTTTTTTCCAGGAAAAAATCAGGTAAATGGCAGGATGCCAAAGCACTAAGTGAAGTCGTGAATTTTCCGGGAAGTAACAATAAACACCCTGCCATCTCTTCCGGAGGGGATACCTTATTTTTTGTATCTGACCGTTCCGGTGGCCTGGGTGGAAGTGATATCTGGATGAGCATCAAAGATGAAAATGAAAGCTGGCAGGCTGCCCTAAACCTTGGTGAACCTATCAATACCGGCCAGGATGAAATTTCCCCTTTTTACCATGGTAAGGATTCCCTTCTTATTTTTGCCTCTGATGGCAAGCAAGGGAAAGGGGGAATGGATATTTACATGATGGATTTCAGTCAAAAGCAAAATGATTTGCCTATTGCATTGCCTCTGCCTTTCAACTCCAGCAAAGATGATTGCTATTTGGTATTGGGCAAAAACAGGGGCTATATGACTTCCAATCGTGATGGTAATTTTGATATTTACGCTTTTGAGAAAACTAATAAGCAATCGTTCAGGCAGTTCCTGCAAGGTGCCACTTCCGGTTTAAGTGCTCAAATTCCAAAAAAAGGGGAAGTGTTTGAGCATATCATCACTGATTATTCTTCCATCCTCAAGCAGCGGGAAGAAAACCTGACCGTTATGCGTTCCAGCGGCCAGGATTATCTGCGTAATGGTGCTTCGCGTTTTGTGTTGAGTTCTGATGTCAACGACATTCTCCTGGAGCAATTACGCGATCAGCAAGCCCTGAGCGAAGGTACCACCGCCACTTTATCACCCAATAACAATGCTGATTCTTTATCAGAGAGCAATCTTTTGATTTCATTTTCTACCTTTCAGGCAAATGGCCGGGATTTAGTTGAAATTAATGGCAATGTCATTAATGCCGTTGATAGTGCTTTAGTGGCCAAACTTAGCTTGTACCTGTTAGATGAAAATGGGAATATCACTAAAATCACGACTACCAATGAAAGAGGTGAATTTAGGTTTATCAACCTGGAAGCTTCTACGTCTTATCAGATCAGGTCGGCCAATACGGAAAATAATGAAGATTACCGGATAAGAAACCTAAAAGTTTTTGGCTACGGTGACGACTTTAGTACGATCAATTTTGAGAACATTTATTTTGATTTCAACCAGTCATACCTCAGGGGCGAAGCCAGGGTAGCGCTGGACAAGTTGGCGGACTTTTATTATCGCTATCCCTCGTCTGTGATAGAGATCAATGCCTTCACGGACAGCACCGGCAACGATACTTATAATCTTCAGCTAAGTCGCGAACGCGGGCAGGAAGCTTTTGATTATCTGCTTCAGAAAGGTGTTGACCGTTCGTCTTTGGTATTTAATGCGAAGGGAGTTTCTACAGCCATCACCTCCTCCAATGCCTATGTCACCCAGCAACTTAACCGCCGGATTGAATTTAACGTCACAGGAAGAAACATTCGCTATGAACCGGACATCGTGACCCGCATGATCAGGCCGGAAGTTACCTTGTACACTTTATCCAATGCCACCGGAATGGATTTGGAAGAAATCAAAAGCATGAATGGAATGAGTGCTAACGAAATACAGGCGTATAAACCCATCAGGGTTTATCAATGGGCACTAAAAAAGGCACCGGCACTTTTTTATCAGATGAAATTACGATCTGAACAAAGCCCTGAGGAAGAATAATAAAAAATGCTACATTGTGGAAGACGTAATTGAACCTAAAATGACATATAGAATAAGTAACTTCAGCGGGTTAATTTTACTTATTTTTTTGCTAAACCATCAAACAGGATGGTCGCAAAATAATGTGGGTATTGGTACAAAGCAGCCCAATAACCACGCAGCACTGCACATTGTTGCACAAGAGGGCAATCAAGGTTTACTCATTCCCACCCTTACCACTTCACAAAGGGAAGCGCCCGGTTTTACTTCAAACCTGGGCAGCCAGGAAAACGGGCTACTGATATTTGATACCGATCTGAATACTTTCTTCTATTGGATGGATGAACAATGGCAGCCTATCATTAGCGGGGATATTTCCAACGTACTTGTCGCGGGGCAAGGGATAGCGATTACTGATAATGGTTTGGTAACGAATATTGGGGACATTGATTCAACTAATGATGTTACGCTTTCTACCCTGGCAGAAGGTGACCTCAGTGGTACATTTCAGGGGCTCACCATAGTGCCTGATGCGGTTACCTTAGAAAAGATTGCCAGCAACGCCGTCAATACTGAAAAAGTACTTAACAATACCCTGCTCCCCGAAGACCTTCGTTCACCCGGAGCAGGCAAAGTTTTAATCACCACCAACGGGGGCACTGTTTTTTGGGAAAACCTGTCATTTTTTGGCATCACCACGTTTTTGCCAAGAGGTAATATTTATATAGGGGATAGTGATAATAAACCAACAGTATTAGAGGTTAAAGGCGAGGGAAATATCCTGATAGGAAATGGCACCTCGGCCAGTAGTGTAGCCGTTGGCGGAGACCTAAGCTTAAACAGCACCGGTAATATGCAAATCATGCCCGAAGTGATTACCGCGGATGAAATTGCTACCGGGGCAGTAGGTTCAGACGAAATCCTGGATGGACAGGTGGGCACCTTGGACTTGGCAGATTTGTCTGTCAATGCTGTTAAACTCACTGATAATGCCGTAGAAGCGCTCAAAATAGCGGACGGGGCTGTGCTCAATGGTAAAATTGCGGCTGATGCGGTCACCACTGACAAAATTGCTGATGGGGCTATCGTCAATGGCGACATCAATGCAGCAGCAGCCATTGACGGAAGTAAAATAAATCCTAATTTTGGCGCTCAAAAAGCTTTTTCCGCGACCACCTCCGCCGCCGATCTTACGAATACACTGACAACTAAAGATTATGTAGACGCATTATCTGTTGCTGAAGTGGGAATCACCAGAATTCAACCTTTGGCAGCCGGTAACATTATTGTTGGCAACGGGACTACCAATCAAAGTGTATCCATATCTGGAGATGCAACCTTAGATGCAGCCGGTGTACTTACATTAAATAGTAGCAATGCCGCCATTACCCTCGGCTTAGGTTCTTTAGCGGTTCAAAATGCTGACGCGGTGAGTATCACGGCCGGAACTATCAATGCTACGCTGAGTGGGAATGGTGTAGGAATTACTGACCTAAACGCCACCAACCTTACTTCAGGAACATTGGATGCTAACCGATTGCCTGCATCTGGAGCTGCAGCCGGTGCCTACGGCGGTAGTGGTCAGTATATTGAAACCATTACAGTGGATGCAGCAGGCAGAATTACTGCGATCAGTGCCAATGTACCACCTAGTGATCGTAGGCTAAAAAAGGATATTCAACCGCTTGAGAATTCGCTGGAAGGCTTACTTAAGTTGAAACCGTCACAATATCAATGGAAAGACCCTGAGAAAGAAGGTCTTAGTTATGGATTGATTGCCCAAGAACTAGCCGAAGTTTATCCAAACCTGGTGAAAAAGCGTAGTGATGGTTATTTTGGAATCAATTACATAGAGCTTATTCCCTTACTGATCAAGGCCATTCAGGAACAGCAGCATCAATTACAATCGCTTAATGGTGAAAGGCTTGACATGTCCGAACAAGCGAATATTGGACACGAACTTCAAAGCCTGAAAGCTGAGAATGAACAGCTAAAACAGGAGATTACATTGATTAAAAAAGCGCTTGGTTTGAATGAAAATTATTCAACGGAAGAGTAACCTACCATGAATAGCCTACACCTCCGCTGATAAAGTAAGGGGAACCAATAGCAAGTTCTCCTCCAACATGGAAATGCTCATTCACTGGAAAATCTGCTCCTAACAAAATAAGTTGTGGTGTAACACTGGCCCCTAACACGATATTAATATACTGGTCTATATCAAAATTAACATCAGTGGTGTTGGTGTTTGCCCTCCAGTTGGATATGCCAAACCTGAATCCTGAATACAGGCGGAATGAACCATTAGGATTGTACCAAAATAAAGCCCGCGCAGAAAAATTGAGCCGGGTAAGTTTGGCACTAATATTTTCCGTAATCGTTTCCCCACCTGATTCATATTGATAATCATGATAAAAAGCACCGATACGCTGGTAAGCGATGCCCCCGCCCAGACTCACCCTATCGTAAAAGAAATAATTATACTCCAGATGTAAAGCCGGGCTGGAACTAAAACTGATGTCATTGACGACATTGAAAGTATTGGCAATATTAGCGGATAAACCAATCCAACTTAGGCCACCCTGTAATTGAACTAAGTTTTTGTCGGTATTTTGCGCTTTGACAGCGCCAGTAAGTAGTAAAAAAAAAGTTATAGCTGTAATTTTATTTTTCATACAGCTATAACTTCAAAACGATAAGAAAGATTATCCTTTAGCTCAATTCTTCAGCGACAGTTTGTACTTTTTGCCAAACACGGAAAACATTTTTGTAGCAGATTTTCTCAATATCTTCATCAGTATAGCCTCTTTCTAATAACTCAGCGATCAGATTTGGATAATCAGATGCATCTTTCAATCCGGTGGGCAAAGTATCGCCGACGCCATCAAAGTCCGAGCCGAATCCTACATGGTCTACCCCTACCAGTTGTACCACATGATCTACGTGATCAGCCACTTTTTTTACGGTAGAGTAGGCTGGATTTTCTTTCATATAGTTTTTGATGTATGCCTGCGCCGCAGAATCCTCATACGTTAACTGGTTTTCTTCCATCCATTTTCCCAGATGTTCCCTAATGACTTCTGATTTTTCACGGGAAGCTTCATCAACAAAGCTTGATCCGAAGTTAATTTGGATGACCCCGCCATTTTTTGCCAGCGCTTTGATCATATCATCATCCATATTGCGCTCAAAGCCGGGCACAAACTCACGGCAGGAAGAATGGGATGCGATGACCGGCGCCTGGGTGATCTTCATAACATCATAAAAAGTGCTGTCAGAAATGTGGGAGACATCTACCATGATACCGACTTTGTTCATTTCCTGCACTACCTCTTCCCCGAAAGGGCTCAGGCCATTCCATACCCTGACAGTATCGTAGGAAGAGTCGCAAATCTGATTGACTTTACTATGGGTGAGCGTAATATAGCGGATACCCCGATCATAAAAATACTGTACATTGGACAGACTATCGCCAATAGGCGCCCCATTTTCCATGCCCATGGGCAGGGCAATCAGCCCTTTTTTCACTTGTGCTTCCACTTCCTGAGGACTGGTGGCAATGGCAAATTTATCAGGATACTTTTGGGCAACACCTTCTACCAGATCAATCAGGGAATCTGCTAATACTTTAGCCCGGTTCTTTTCACCTTCCAGCAGCTTACCATACTCATGATCAAAAGCAGCTTGATAAGAAGCAGGAATATAAATTGACATGAAAGGGGCATCCAGTCCACCTTCTTTGGCTTTTACATAATCAAAATCTCCATCGGTTTCTACCGAAGGATCAACAAATTCCTTTTCTAACCTAAAGTTAGCAATTTTCATCCGGTAAGGCAGGTCAATATGCCCGTCAATAATAATGTATTTTTTGGCTAAAGCTAAAGCATGTTCTTCAGGGTTTTCTGTAGTTTCATCTTGCTCTGCTTCCGTATTGCAAGCTGAAAAAAGAGCAATAAATGATAGTAGTATTATGAATGTGGATAAGTTAGGAATTTTCATGTGTAGTTATTTTATCAGTATTATATTCCCAATTCTATTGAAAATACTTCATAAAATGAAAGTTAATGATATCAAAATTAGAATATAATTTCCATCATTCATCCGTTCCGCGGTGGCATTCACTCTTTAAATTCCTGGGGTAATAGTACGGTAAAAGTTGTACCTTTTCCTACTTCAGAAGCTAACTCAATGGTGCCTTGCATTTTATTCAGTGCTTCCTTGACGATATATAGCCCTAAGCCCGAACCATTGCTTCTTGTGGTGGCACGATAAAACATATTAAAAATCTTTGTTTGCTCTATTTCGGGGATGCCAATGCCATTATCTATAATTTTGATGGTCAAATGGGTAAGGGTATTGGTTATATTAACTTTAACAATCGGCTGCTCGGCGTAGCTGCTGTATTTTAGTGCGTTGGTAATCAGGTTATTGAGTACCACCTGTAAACGCATAGTATCACAAACAAAAATTTCATCACCGGAAAAATCAAATGACACCTCTGTAATCTGGAAGTCACTGCAATTATGTTCAATGATCTCTTTGACCATCGCCCTGACATCCACTTCCTCAGGTAATACCTCTTTGCGGGTATTGCGGGAATAATCTAAAATATCCCGGATAAACTTGTCCTGTTTCCTTAAACTTTTATCCTGCAAGTGCAAAAATTCATTGATCTGATTTTTGTTTTCTTCTTGTAAGGCAAGATTGATTAGGGCGAGGCAGGAGGCTACCGGTGAACGCAGGTCATGAGAGACCCGGTACACGAAATTGTCCAGTTCCTGGTTGGCCTTTTGCAAGTCATCGTTAATTATGGAGATTCTACGGTTGCTGTCTTCAAGTTCTTCATTAGTAGCCTGATATTCTTCATTTTGCCGGGCTATTTCATCATTTTTATCCTGAAGTTCACGTTCTTTCGCCTCTGCTTTGTCTTTGGCGAGTATCAATTCTTTTTCGTATGCTTTGACTTTGGTAATGTCCGTTTGGGTACCCCAGACTCGCAAAAGAAATCCGTCATCATCCAGGATTCCCACTGTGTTGTTGGCATAGTAATGTATATTTCCTTCTTTATCAGGTTCCATGGTTTCCGAACGTATTTGCCTATAGCCAGAAGAAATGAAATTCTTTTGTGCTTTAATGTTCTGTGGATTATTATCTCCACCATGAAATTTAGTAAGTGAACAGCCTATTACCTCATCTTCCTGATAACCGATCATATTTAAATATTCCTCATTGCACTCGGCAAGATAAGCATTGGCATATAAATGTTTTATCTGTGCTTCAACTGACAAGGAGGTATCCATAGGTATTTTCAGGTCAAATCTGTATACCCCTTCACTCACCGCATTAATAAATGTCCTGTACCTCTCCTCTGCTTCCTTCAAAGCATTTTCTGTCTTTACTTTATCTGTAATATCCGTAAAGTTGACAGCAAAGTAACCATGCTGAGGCGAGTAAACTTTGGTCTCATAATAGCGGTCAAATTCAACAGAATAGTCAGTGTACTCTATAGGTTCCCCTCCTAAGGCTACTTTGCCAAACTTTTCTATCCAATAGGGTTCCGTATTGGGAAGTATTTCTAACACACTACGATCAATCACTTCTTCGCGCTTCAACCCTAATATTTTCTCAAAAAACGGATTGACATCAGTAAAAATATAATCTACGGGTTTTCCATTGTCATCGGTAATAATTTTGTTGATCGCCAAAGCGGAATTCATGTTCTCAAAAAGAAGGCGAAATTTCTTTTCACTTTCTTTAAGGGCATCTTCAGCTTTTTTTGTTTGGGTAATGTCATTAGAGGTGGTAAGTAGGTTAATCATTTCCTGTTCCTCATTTCTGATTACACGACTTCGGGTCTGCAACCAAATAATCTCCCCTGATTTTCTATAAATTCTATATTCTGCTACAAAATTATCCCTGGATTTTTCCGGACCCAGACTGATTTCCAGCATAATGTCGTCTAATATCTTTTTGTCTTGCTCTACTACATTATCAAATGAACCCATTTTCAAATGCTCTTCCCTGCTAAAACCAGTCAGTTCATCAATATTATGGGGAACATATGTAAACTCTCCTCTATTGTTAATGAGCAGCACAAAATCAGAAGTATTCTCCGTCAGAAAACGATATTTTTCTTCACTCTCCCTAAGTGCGTACTCTGCCTCTTTTCTATCAGAAATGTTCCTGGAAGTTGTCGTTAAGTATTTAACTTCCCCTTGCTTATTTAAGATTGCATCCGAAGTGGTTTCAAACCAGACGTAAGTGCCATTTTTACGCCTTATCCTGTATTCTGTATCCTGCGTACCTTTCCCTTCAAGATTGAGATTGTGGCTTCCCTCCCTTATTATTTCCTGATCATCCGGATGAAATAATGCATAGGGACTGGTGCCAATAAGTTCCTTGGGCTCATATCCTAACAGGATTTTTACCGCCGGGGATACATAACGGTAGATGCCATCAGGATCGTGAAGGCAAATCAACTCGGAAGAATACTCCGTCATGAAGCGATATTGCTCTTCGCTTTCCTTTAAGCGTTCTTCCCCTTCCCGTCTATCAGTAATGTCCCTGGCAATACAGTAAATATATTTATTATTGTTCTGAACAAAACTAATCCCATGGACTTCAATGGGTATTTCCCGCCCGGACCTGTTTTTAAGAATTGTTTCAAACAACATGGTTTTCTTCTGAAAATACTTGCGCCAGTAGCGCTCAAAATCAATTCTGGAATTTTTTACATCATGATCAGTAATATTTGTACCAATCAACTCCCCGGCAGAATAACTAAGCATTGTACACGCTGAGTTATTGACCTCAAAGATAAACCCATGATCATCCAGCAGGAAGATACCATCCTTACTATTTTGCTGCATGACCTGAAAACGCTCCTCTACGAGGCTAAGCTTAATCTTGCTTTTTCTGAGTTCAAATAGCTTAACCACTTGTTTGGCCAAGCCTTTGAGTGAAGTAATTTGTTCGTCATTTAAGTGGCGGGGCTGCTGGTCTATCACGCACATGGTCCCTAAAGGGAAACCCTGTTCACTCATCAAAGGTACACCCGCATAAAATATAACATAGGGATCACCTGTCACCAGGGGATTATCCTTGAAGCGGGGGTCCTGTCGGGAATCAGTGATCAGAAATAACTCTTCTTCACTGACAATGGCATGTGCACAGAATGAATACTCCTTGGGGGTTTCGTCAACATCCAGGCCATGATGGGATTTGAACCATTGTCTTTTGTCATCAACTAAACTGATGAGAGAAATAGGTGTCTGGCATATCTGCGCGGCAATCCGGGTAATAATTTCATACTCTTCCTCCGGCATAGAATCCAGTATGCTGTAGGATTTTAGATCTGCAAGCCGGTCAAGTTCATAGTTGGGTAGGTTTGAATTCATAAAATAGGCATAGGTGTGCAATCATTCTGCTAATAACTTAAACAATTATTCCCGTATCTTTTATAAAAACATAAATGGTTCTCTTATTTATAATTTGTCTGATAGTTTAGTAATGCTAAATGTCCTTGAGATGGTAAGCTAATAAGCGACAAGCTGTGGCCTGATTCTTATATAACATAATGCTTCATTAAATGTTAGTCCACAAAAAATCCCCAAGGCTAAAAACCCAGGGGATTGTCACTTGATGCCGCTATGAAATTAGCGCACCCCACTTTTTCAAATACTGTTTACACCAAAAACAAGCTGGCGATTGCTGTCACTTCTTCTTTGGTCAATGGCTCGTCGTAAGCTTCGGTGATGGCATCTGTGCCCAAGTCAGTGATGGTAGTCAAGTCAAGTCCACCTTGTACCAGATTGTCCTCACCGGCATATACCGCCCTCACTTCAGAAGGCATTCCTTCCCAGCTACCATCCTGGGTAATCCATCCCTTTTGGCCTTGGCGTAGCCTTCTTACCTCAGACGCATGCCTTGCCTCTACCGAATGAATTTGTAGTGCGGCGGTCAGTACCTCGTTGCTATCAATCAGATTGCCAGCCTGGCCTTTATAAGCACGTACTCCTGTATCTTCAAATGCCTGCGAAAGGATCAGGAACACCTGATAGTCACCGAAAGTATTAAACGCTCCGCCAACGGTAAAGTCAAACTCCGGCTTTTCAATAGGGTCTTTACCTATGCCACTGATCGCGGTTTTCAGAAATTCTACGTGAGCAGTTTCGTGCTTGCTGATTTGCATGTAGATTTTTTCTGCATCTGAACCTGCTGGGACTACCCCTGAATCTAAACCAAGCACATAAAATTCTGCTTCCAAATACTCCAGCAGCAAAGCAAAGTTAAGTACTCCGGCAATCTTATCGGCTCCGGCAAAAGCCTTATTAGATGTGACTGCTGCCAGCCCAAAAGGTGCCGCACTCAGGGCAAATTTCTTCCCCACGCTTCCCAGTTGGCTAAACATATCGCGGCGGGAGGTCAGGTGATTAATATCTAAATCCTTTTTGTCTAAAAGATCTAATGCATTAAAAATATTCATGTTATTAGTCGTTTAAGGTTATGAAGTAGGTAGTTCGCTACCATCTATTTTGGTGACGATAAAATCTGAAGCTGCCTTCAGGACTACATCCGTAGTAAATGCCCTGTCCAGACCGTTTTCGTCTATGACATCATCTCCAGCAAAGGAAGTAGGGTCAGCGTCCAGTACAGAGCGAATAGCTGCTGCATGACGGGCTTCCACCGATACGATCTTTCCGGCAATCAACAGATAGTTAGGATCTTTGATCAACTGACCTGCGCCATTATAAGCGGCTACGCCTAAGTCTTCAAAAGTTTTGGCGGCACCCAGGATGCTGCTTCTGCTTTTGAAATCTATGGCACTAAAGTCAAATTCCAAGGCAGGAATAGCTTTGTCAGCCAGTACGGCTTTGAAAAACTCCCGGTGGATAACTTCATGCTTATACAAGTCCTTCAGGATCATGTGCTCTTCATCAGAAAATCCACAATCCGAATTGATGACCATAGTGTAGAAAGCAGCTTCTAACTGCTCCAGCGCATAGGCATAGTTGAGAATGCCAAAGTCACCTTTGCCTAAGCTCACTTCACCGGGCTTGGGTTTGGGCTTCTCAGGCAGGTAGTCATAAAACTCCTCACAACCGGAAAGCAGCACACCTGCGGTAGCCAGTGAGGCACCCCCGTATTTCAGAAATGTTCTTCGCGACCCGCTATTGTTGGCAGCAGGTTTTGAATCTTTGGTAACAGAATTCATAGAATTGGACATAGTAATCCTCCTAGTTTAGGTTAAAAATAAAAATTGATATGTAGTGATATGGTTTTCTTTGATGAATTGATATGCTATGCCGAGGGGAATACACATACGGGAAGTAAGGGGCAGCGCATGTACTGTAGTTTTCAAAAAAATGCATAGGTCTAAGGTTTGTGTAGTTTGAAATACCATTTCAACAAGCTCAACACACCCTATTTCATCCCACTGCAACCTGTATTTCCTGGTATTCAGCATACTTACGGACTAAGTATAGCAAGTGGATTTACCTTAGTGTAAATTTTTTTAAAAGGAAAAAATAACTGATAGACACCATAAGCAAGTAGCTCATAATTACTGTTTGAATTTTGAGCATGCTTTTCTTCCTCAATGGCGGGCCAAAGTGGGCTTGGGGAGTGATTTTATGGTTAATTATTTCTTTGCACCTATTGGGATACACTACCTGAGCGGCAGGAAAGCTCATCATTTGGATTTGAGCGCCGGTGGATATTTAGCAATGTCCTGGTACAAAAATAGTGAAGGTACTTATTATAACAGCGGGATTGCCCCTTATCTGGCGACAGGTTATCGTTACCAAAATAAAGCACAACCCCTCTTCTTTAGTATACAGCCCACAGTAGTATTTCTTCCTGTAGCTGTACCCTTCTTGACCCTAGGTATAGGATGGACTTTCTGAGATTTTCTGGTTAAAGATTTGGTGTATTAAAAGTATCTCCTTGGGATATATCCCCACTCTCATAGCCTTTTCTGAACCAGCGCATGCGCTGCTCGGAGGTGCCGTGGGTAAAGGAATCAGGCACCACATGCCCTTGTGACTGCTTCTGCAAGCGGTCATCACCAATGGCGTTGGCAGCCGTCATGGCTTCCTTAATGTCGCCTGCTTCCAGGATATCATTCATCTGGTCAGCGTAATGTGCCCACAAGCCAGCGTAAAAATCTGCCTGCAATTCCAGACGTACGGAAAGTTCATTGTAATCCTTCTCACTGATCTTTCCCCGTTGCGCCTGCACCTGTCGGCTAGTACCCAGCAGGTTCTGTACATGATGTCCGACCTCATGCGCCACCACATAGGCCATTGCAAAATCCCCTCCGGCACCCAACTGCTGGCTTAATGTTCTCTGAAAGCTCAGGTCAATGTACACCTGCTGATCGGCCGGACAATAAAAAGGACCGGTGGCTGCCTGGGCATATCCGCAAGCAGATTGGTCACTGTCAGTGAACAGTACGAGCGTAGGCTCTTGGTATTGTCGTCCCTGTTGCTCAAAAACTTTGTTCCATACATCTTCGGTGTATGCCAAGACCACTTTCACAAACTCGGCTTGTTCGTTTTGCTCAGCAGTAGGTGCTTGGGTAGTGGTGGGCTGTTGGGTAATTTGGTTGAGTAAGTCACCGGGATCTCCACCAAATAAAAGTGATAATACGACCAGCACTATGGTGCCTAGTCCTCCGCCTACGGCGAGCTTCTTACCCCGGCTCCCCCGGCGGTCACTCACATTGGTACTTTGACGTCTTCCTTTGTAACGCATAGTTTAAAAAGTAATGTTTGATAATTAGTTTAGTGAAATATAACTATTTATTAAGCAATTGTTCTAACTATTTGAGAGTAGACGGATAATAATTTTTTTTACGTCCAGGCTTAAGGCTGAAAAGTAGGCGGACCATGCAGACAACCCATTGACTGTAAGCATAAATCAGTTTTGTGAAGGGTTTCCAAGAAATATTTTCCCTCTTCCCGATTTAGGTTAAAGAATCCATGCGTAGCCCCCGCGTACTCATACACCTGATTGGGGACTGCATGCTCTTTCATTTTAGATTTGAGCATCCGTATATTCTCAATGGGCACAGTGGTATCTGCCTCACCGTGAAAAATTAGGGTGGGCGGCAAACCTGCTTTCATCTGATGATAAGGAGACAGATTCAGGCTATCTTTCCCCACGGCCACTGCGCCAAATCCCTCAGCGGTCGTGTTAACAACTGGGTTAAAAAGCAGTAATGCATAAGGCATGGGACTGACCGCGAGATCATCCTCCGGGTCATCAAACTTTGCTAATATAGCCGTCCCCAAAGCCAGGTGCCCACCTGCCGAACCACCCCCTGCCGCTAATCGCATGGTATCTATGCCCAGCTCATCAGCATGGACTTTGACATAACGCATCGCCGAACGGGCATCCATCACGGCTTGCTGGGGCGTGGTACCATGCACATTTTTGATACGGTAATCGGGCGTAATGGCGATCATACCCCGGGAAGCGAGGTACTTGCTGTGGGGGGCAAAATGTTGACGGTTCCCTTTGACCCATCCTCCAAAAAAAAACAAAACGACTGCCGGGAGCTTTCCCTCTGTTTTATTGGAAGGATAATAAATATCCATAGTCAGATCACCTTGTGGTGTGGATTTGTAAACAACATTTTTTAATTGATAATGCGTGGTGTCTAATGTCTGTGCCTGGACACTAAAACTTATGATGAGTGTAAATAAGAAAAAGATGATGCGCATGTCCTTCTTGTTGAATTATATCTAAATAAGGCCAAAAATTTTACTATTTCCCAATTTGACGCTAACTTAGCCCGATACATAAGATGGCGTGGTTTTGTTTTAAACTGATTTGAATCGTATATTTTTCAATCAGTTAAATCACCATTTTTTTTAAGCTTATATTCATTTTCTAATATCACTAAAAACCTTAACACATGGCTTTTGACATTGACATGATCAAAAACGTTTATGCCCACATGGGTGAGCGTATTGATAAAGCAAGAGATATCGTAGGTCGCCCCCTGACCTTTACCGAAAAAATATTGTACTCCCACCTTTACACCGGTGAGCCTAAAGAAGCTTATGGCAGAGGCAAAGACTATGTGGATTTTCAACCGGACAGGGTCGCAATGCAGGATGCTACTGCCCAGATGGCGCTGCTACAGTTTATGCAGGCAGGAAAAGATCAGGCGGCTGTGCCTTCTACTGTGCACTGCGATCACCTGATTCAGGCGAAAGTGGGCGCTGCGGAGGATCTTAAAACTGCCATAGAAACCAATAAGGAAGTCTATGATTTTCTTTCTTCTGTTTCCAACAAATACGGCATCGGCTTCTGGAAACCCGGCGCAGGAATTATTCACCAGGTCGTTTTGGAAAACTACGCCTTCCCCGGCGGAATGATGATTGGTACGGATTCACATACCCCTAATGCCGGTGGTCTGGGCATGATCGCTATCGGTGTGGGTGGTGCTGATGCCGTGGATGTGATGGCAGGTATGCCCTGGGAGCTTAAATTTCCCAAGATGATCGGTGTCAAGCTGACTGGCAAGATGAGCGGATGGACCTCTGCCAAGGATGTGATCCTGAAAGTGGCTGGTATCCTGACCGTAAAGGGCGGTACTGGCGCTATTGTGGAATACTTCGGCGAGGGTGCCGATGCGCTTTCCTGTACCGGTAAAGGTACTATCTGTAATATGGGTGCGGAGATTGGTGCGACCACTTCGCTTTTCCATTATAGTGACAAAATGAAATCTTACCTGGAAGCTACTGACCGTGCCGACCTGGCTGCCGAGGTAGATAAAGTGAAAGATCATCTCCGTGCTGACCCCGAGGTATTCAATGAACCGGAGAAATACTTTGATCAGGTCATTGAAATTGATCTGAACGAGTTGGAGCCGCACGTGAACGGCCCCTTCACCCCTGACTTAGCATGGCCAATCTCCCAACTGGCGGACGCGGTGAAGAAACATGAGTGGCCAGATGAAATTGAAGTCGGCTTGATTGGTTCTTGTACCAATTCCTCCTACGAAGACTTGACCCGGGCAGCATCTATCGCCCAGCAGGCGATTGATAAAAACCTAAAAGCCAAATCTGAGTACACGATTACCCCAGGTTCGGAGATGGTACGCTTTACCGCTGACCGGGATGGCTTGCTCGATACTTTTGACCAGATGGGAGGGGTTGTACTTGCTAATGCCTGCGGGCCTTGCATCGGACAATGGGCACGCCATTCTGACGACCCGGATAGGAAGAATACGATTGTCACTTCATTCAACCGTAACTTTGCCAAACGGAATGATGGCAATCCCAATACCCATTCTTTTGTTGCCTCACCCGAGCTGACTACTGCCCTAGCCTTGGCGGGAAGTTTATCTTTCAACCCTTTAAAAGATACGCTAAAGAACGAGCAAGGCGAAGATGTGATGTTGGAGGAGCCGGTTGGTATTGAACTGCCCCCTAAAGGTTTTGCAGTGGAAGATGCCGGTTACCAGGAACCTGCCGATGATGGTAGCGGTATCAATGTTGAGGTGAAAGAAGACTCTGACCGCCTGCAAATCCTTACGCCTTTTGAGCCTTGGGACGGAGGGAATATCAAAGGCATGAAGCTGTTGCTCAAAGCATACGGCAAGTGTACCACTGACCATATCTCTATGGCGGGTCCCTGGTTACGTTATCGTGGTCACCTGGACAACATTTCCAATAACTGCTTCATCGGTGCCATCAATGCTTATAATAAAGAAGCAAATAAAGTAAGAAGCCAGATCACCGGAGAATTCGGAGAAGTGCCTGAAACCGCCCGGGGTTATAAAGCTAAGGGTATCCCTACCATCGTGGTGGGAGATGAAAACTATGGGGAAGGTTCTTCGCGTGAACACGCGGCCATGGAACCCCGCCATTTGGGCGTTATAATCGTGCTGGTGAAATCATTCGCCCGTATCCACGAAACCAACCTGAAGAAACAGGGGATGCTGGGACTTACTTTTGCCAATCCTTCGGATTACGATAAGGTGAAAGAGGACGACACAATTGAGACGGTAGACCTGGATCAGTTTGCCCCTGACAAGCAGGTGACCCTCAAGCTGGTTCACTCGGATGGTACGGAGGATTTGATCAAGACGAACCATACCTACAATGAAAACCAGATTGAATGGTTCAAATCCGGCTCAGCCCTCAACTTAATCAGAAAGCTGGAAGGCAAATCCTAAATATTGATTGTAATTTTTGATCTGAACCTCCATTCGTTATACGGATGGAGGTTTTTTTTGCTCATTCCGGCACGTGCTTAGCGAAGCTATGGTGGCACGGCCTAAGACGTGTTAGTGGGGATTCCGCCGCAATGAGCGATACACGGTGTTGGCGGCTGTCGTAGAGCGGTTCGCTTTTTGTCTTCGTTAAAATTTCTACTTTACATCAGGGATTATTACTGTGTTCAAGAAGGTGCTTCAAGTTCTGTCCAAGAAGATTATCCCACCCTGATTCAAATCGATCTCTTTTGAAATGCGGGTGATTTGGAAAGCTATCCAAATCTGTTTGTGTAACCTTTAGTCTGGTTTTGTTCTCTTCTGAAAACAAATCAAATATTACCTCTGAATTTCCCGAATAGCCTTTATA
The DNA here is from genome assembly GCA_038259985.1 of Cytophagales bacterium. Taxonomy (GTDB): domain Bacteria; phylum Bacteroidota; class Bacteroidia; order Cytophagales; family Cyclobacteriaceae; genus Catalinimonas. The sequence continues at coordinate 12,155 of JBBSOG010000008.1, read as the reverse complement.
AGCCCAATTATGTGCTAACGTTTTACCTTCTACCACTTTAGTCACAGTCCATTCTTTTTTATATTCGGCAGTATCATCGTCAAACTGAAATTTAAATCCGACTATGGGTTCAAATTTTTTAAGTTGAAGGAAATACCATTTCTTCATTTTATCCTTATCCGTTAAAGCCCGCCAAACTTTCTCAATGGATACATTGTAATCAAACTCTTTTATCAGTGGAGTGCTCATAATTTTTTGTCTGTTAATATTTTGTTTTCCAATTACTGTCAACGTACCGCATATGGCTTGTGGCAGTTTTCGGAGCGCGTTCCTGTCAGCTGGAACTAAACTTGGCAAAGATGCGAAAACCTGGCTGATAGCCATTCACCCGCCATAAGCTATATGCTTTATTAGCAGCTGCCTTTATTCTTTTTCTATGCTTTGTGGTGTTACAACATCCTTATTTTCTTCCTTGAAAAATTTTGACTCCTGTTTAAAGGTTTTGAACTCTACACTTTCCCTAAATTCTCTTAAAATTGGAAATTCTTCCAATCTCTCGATATTTGTTTGGTCAGTTTCAAGCACAACAGGTAGGATTTCTAATATCTTGTGTGTTTCACCTCGTAATGCAAATAAACCAAGCTGATAAATTTCCTTTTTATCAGAAAAGTCCGTTTTTCCGATTTCTTTTTCAATTGACTTATATTCTCCTGTTTCTTTTTTACATAACCAATAGTTTATTTGAGCTATGACTTTATCAACAGGATTGATTTTTGAGTCATTAAGTGCGAAATAGCATAGTCCTTCACAAATATCCCACCGTGAATGAAGTAAATTTTCATATACTATGTCACCAAGAATTTCACCTCTATTCTCATCTTCAGGATCTAATTTTTTCCACAATTCTGCACCAATCAAAATAAATGCCTTTTGTAATTTGCAGATTGAATGCTCAAGGTATTCTTTTTCAACTGATAATTTGTCTCCTATATCAATTCCTTTTCTTAAACTTTCTTTAACCTTAGATTTGTAAATGGAATTTACAACACCTCCATTATGCACAAACAAATTTCGTCTTTGATATATTTCAATAAGTTCATCCATAACATCCTTAAGATATCCTAGACCTAAACTTATTTCTTCTTTAAGTAAACACGTCCAACTCTCAAAATTTCCTCTCAATACTTCATCAATCTTAACATCAATAAGATATTTTTCAGCGTCTTCAACTGAACCAAAAGTCTTTAAATCTTTCAATGTCAATGTCCTCTTTTGAACTCCGGCTGATTCTGGATGTTCATCATAATAGTAATGAAGTATTTGAGAAAAGAACCACTCAACATTGCTTAATAATGAGATTAGGGAATTTGTGTACAATAAGCTTATGTGCTTATTTGCTTTTTCTACATTTGAAATATGCTCAACAATTGAGTCATTGTTTGATCTTATTTTAATTGAAAAGGATTTAACTTTTTTATCTTCCGATTCTTCCGTTTCAAATATTACTTCCGTGTCTTCGGAATATTTTGAATCAATTTGATTTTGAATTTTTTCCTGTATTTCGAGAAACTTCTGTTTCTCTCCATTTTCCCATTCTGTTTGCTCTGAAAGAAGTTCTTTTAAAAGTGCCGAAGTAACTAAAGGTCTAACGTGCTTGTCGTGCTCTTCAACTTTGTCGTTAAGAAATGGGTCAATTAATTCGATAAAGTCTCTCAGACCATTAAGACTTTCATTAAAGTCAGTTATATGCTTGTCTAACATTTTCTGTCAATTTTTCGGTTTCTCAAGGTTGCTGCCAACGATTGTACAGTCGCAATCGCTTATCCGATTTCGTATCCACGACGGGCAGCTATTTCACTTATATCAACTCAAGATAATATTTTTTCATTTACTTTTAGTGAGATTTAACATGAAAATACTAAGTTATTATTTCAATCCGCATTTAATTCCTTTTAACTTCTGTTTCTTCACCAACCCCTAAGATTTATTTCATCGCTCCAAGAAACAGAATGCCCACATTATATCACACTTCCAATCATTTACATAGCTCAAGGAGCCGTTGCAATGGTGTGGCTAAGCATTTCTATGACAGAATGAGGGCATTGCACTCTATTTCCTAGCATTCAACTTATAAAATGAGGGTATTATATAGTTTTTTCGGAGGGAAAAATGATTTATACCACGTATTCCATCATGTTTCCAGGCGTTTATGTAATAGAATGAGGGCATTATGTCTTGTGTTGGAGGTTGCATGTAATAGAATGAGCGCATTTAGTGAGTTGACTAACGGACGATGTAATAGAATGAGCTTATTCTATTATGTTGCCTATGTGCGAAGGTTTCCAAAACGCTTAGAAATGCTATATGTAAGATTGTCCGACGCTCAAGTGTCCATGTGATGATTCTAAAAACATTGCTGGGTATCCTAATGCCGTGCCTGCTATATTTGTTGGGTTGAATGTGTGTTCAAGGCCTTGTTGATCTAAGGAAAGTTGGGAAAATAAAGTGGTTTCGCTTACCACCTCCCCCTTATGATTGACATAGCTTTTTTCCAATAAATCAAGGCAACTTATGTTGAAAGCAAAAAAAGCATACAAAAAAAGCTGGGTACAAACTTCTCTTCAAGCTACTCGTCAGCATGCGGATATTCAGGGCAGCATGTCGGGCTTTGGTTATGATGAAGTGAAGCTTGGCATCGCTGATCAGCTACTGGTGGAAGTCAATAAATGGGATAGCCTACACGATGAGCATATTGGTGTGCAGAAAAAGTACACCCACGATATCAGGGAAGCCCGCCAGGAAGTCAATGCGCTCTACAGTAGGCACCTGAAAATTGCCAGGGTGGCTCTGGAAGGCCATAGCGAGTTTTGGGACTTGCTCAGGATAGAAGGCAGACGTAAACAATCCCTACCCGACTGGCTGGGACAGGTCAAAGCCTTTTACTATCATTATGAGCGGGTGGCGGAGCTTTTGGCGCAATATAATATCACCGCAGACATCGTAACCCAATGTAAGGCCATGATAGAGGCTATTGAAGATTATCGCGTACAGCAATCCATGAGCCGTTCTCATGCCCAGCAAGCTACCCAGCAGCGTAAAAAGTTTAGCCGGGAACTAGATCAGTGGATGAGTGAGTTTATGTACGTGGCCAAGCTGGCCCTCAAAGACAGCCCCCAGTACCTAGAAGCCCTAGGCAAGACGGTAAAGTAGATGGATTAGTGTTATCACGTGAATTTAGCTCAATCTTTTATTTCCAAAAACCTATAAATTACGCGAAGTAAACATTTGTCATCAAGCCGGTCTAGTGAGATCTGAACGCGTGTTAATCTAATGTAAGTTCGGTTTAATATCTTATTCCCTAAAACCCATAACTTTATGAGAATCAAACATTCGTCCTCAAGCCGGACCGGCTCATACTTTTTTCATCGATAAAAAAGTATGCAAAAAATCTAGGAAAGTTTGAAACTCGCTGCGCTCAAACAGCAAACTTTCCCTTACGAGACGTAAAAAGGCTTTTTTAATCCCTAACGGGTGTTAATTTAAGAAAAGCCTGGGAATAATAAAGTGGTCTCGCTTAACTTCTCCCCTATGGATTAACATGGCTTTTGCAATGAGTGCAATGTATGATGAAAGCTCTTACGCTTAGACTCACGCGATCAAAGCCTTCAGTATCTCCTGCGCAGCTTTGGCGATCACGGTGCCGGGTCCGAAGACCTTTAAGACACCTTGCTGGTAAAGAAAATCATAATCTTTAGGGGGAATCACACCTCCGACAATGATTTCAATATCCGCCCGCTTGATTTTTTGAAGCTCTTGCTTTAATTCGGGGATCAATGTCTTGTGACCACCGGCCAGGCTGGATACGCCAATGATATGCACATCATTTTCGGCCGCTTGTCGGGCTACTTCTTCCGGGGTTTGGAATAAGGGGCCGATGTCAACATCAAAACCCAGGTCGGCAAAGCTGGTGGCGATGACTTTGGCACCCCGGTCATGGCCGTCCTGCCCCATCTTAGCCACCAAAATGCGGGGACGACGTCCATCCATCTCCGCAAAGGCATCGGAAAGTTTTCTGGCTTTGGCAAAATCCTGGTTGTCTGACACTTCTTTAGCGTATACACCTGAAATAGTTTTGATGGTAGCCTGGTAGCGGCCAAAAACCTGCTCCATAGCCTCCGATATCTCCCCTAAAGTAGCCCTTTTTCGCGCGGCTTCTACCGCCAGGGTGAGCAAATTTCCTTCTTGGGTTGCTGCGCATTTTATAAGGGCTGACAAAGCAGCAAGCACTTCACTTTCATTCCTGTTTGTTTTTACTTCTTTTAGCCTGGCCAACTGGGAAGCTTTCACCTGGGCATTGTCCACTTCCCTCAGGTCAAAAGACTGGTCTTCTCCGGCAGCATGGTCTACCTTAAACAGATTGACTCCGATGACGAACTCCTGACCAGAATCTATACGGGCTTGTTTACGGGCGGCAGCCTCTTCAATACGCATTTTGGGCACTCCCTGCTCAATCGCTTTGGACATGCCCCCCAGCGCTTCTACTTCGTCAATCAAAGTAAGTGCCCGGCGACAAAGCGCGTCGGTCAGGTATTCTACATAATAAGACCCACCCCAGGGATCTACGATGGATGTGATGTCAATCTCTTCCTGTAAAAACAATTGTGTATTGCGGGCAATACGGGCCGAAAATTCGGTAGGCAAGGCAATGGCTTCGTCTAAAGCATTGGTATGTAACGATTGTGTACCCCCAAAAACCGCCGCCATCGCTTCTACACAAGTACGGGTGACATTGTTAAACGGGTCTTGCTCGGTGAGGCTGTAGCCGGAGGTCTGGCTATGGGCGCGTAGCAACAAAGATTTAGGGTCCTGGGGATGAAACTGCTGCATAAGCTTGGCCCAGAGCAGACGTCCAGCCCGGAGTTTGGCAATTTCCATGAAATGATGCATACCAATGCCCCAGAAAAAGGACAAACGAGGCGCAAATTCATCAATCTTTAGCCCTGCTTTCAAGCCTGTCTTTACATATTCCAAACCATCCGCCAGCGTATACGCCAGTTCCAGATCAGCAGGCGCCCCAGCTTCGTGCATATGATAACCGCTGATACTGATGGAGTTGAAACGGGGCATATATTGAGCGGTATATGAAAAAATATCGGCAATAATACGCAGTGAGGGTTCGGGCGGGTAAATGTAGGTGTTGCGCACCATGAATTCTTTGAGAATATCGTTCTGAATCGTTCCACTCAATTGCTCAGGCTTTACACCCTGCTCTTCGGCAGCCACAATAAAGAAAGCCATGATGGGAATCACCGCGCCATTCATGGTCATGGATACGGACATCTTTTCCAGAGGAATCTGGTCGAAGAGAATTTTCATGTCTTCTACCGTATCAATGGCTACACCGGCCTTGCCTACATCGCCGGATACGCGGGGATGATCAGAATCATAGCCCCGGTGGGTAGCCAGATCAAAAGCAATGGACAAACCTTTTTGCCCGGCTGCCAAGTTTTTACGGTAAAAATCATTGGATTCTTCGGCGGTAGAAAAGCCCGCATACTGACGGATAGTCCAGGGACGAGATGCATACATACTCGCGTATGGCCCGCGTAAATAAGGAGGAATGCCCGCCACAAATTGGGTATGGCCCATTCCTTCAATATCATGAGCATCATATTGGGAAGTGATATTGATTTTCTCAGGGGCTTCCCAGCCCTCTGTCTTAGTATCTGGCTTGGGCGAAACCTTTTGGTAGGTAAATTTATGTTTAGAAAAATCAGGCTTCATGCAATCCGAATTTAATTTGTTTAAGAAAATGATGGGCAAAATCCGGCACATGCATACCCATATGGATAAAGGCAGACAATCCATAAGAAGGCTGTTGACTGACCATATGCGCAGGATATCCAGCCAGCATCACCGGAATTTCAACATCTTTTATCAGCATACTTAAGTCATTGGCTTGCCAGCTTGTATATTGATCGTCGTCGCCGACCAGCACCAGGGCGTCAAATCCAGCTAGCATTTGTGATGAATGCTCTGTTGAAAAGCTACCGGTCAACTTTTCAGTATTGATGCCCACAGAAGCCAGTACATCTTGTACAAATGAAAGACGGGCATTAAACACAGAAGACTTCATTTTATCATTAATAGGGATCAGTCCCAGCAGTGGCCGGGTACTTCCTCGTGCAACTGCCTGATCCACTTGGTAACGGATATTTTCTATTTCAGCAGGGGCGTTAATCTCCTTTAAACTCTCTGACGAATCATGATGATTCGTTACTGGTTTTTTATCAGGCATTTTTCCATCCGGGTCAATGTAGCGGTTCGCCCCGACATAGACTTTTTGCAAACGACATGCTTTATTCAAGAGAGAGGAAGCTTGCCTGGCAATATCGTTTTGAATTCTTCCTGTTTGAAAAGCTTCCAAGATGCCCCCTTCTTTCTCAATGTCCAGGAAATACCTCCATGCTTGGGTCGCGATTTGCTCCGTTAGACTTTCTAATGCATAAGACCCGGCTACTGCATCTTGTACCAGGTCAAGGTGGGCTTCGTGCCGAAGGATGTGGGATACATTTCGTGCTATCCGTTTGCCGAAAATGTTTTCATTGTCCTGCGAACCATTGTGAGGGGCAACTGCAATTGTCTTACATCCGCCCAATACCGCAGCCATAGCTTCAGCAGTATTTCTTAATAGGTTAGCATGGGTATCGTAAGATGATTTGTTGTAAGTAGAAGACACTGCCCGAATGGGAAATGGAGAGGTGTAATTAACATCGTAAATACCAGCTAGCTGATGTAACAACAACTGCATAGCCCGATACTTCGCGATGTCTATAAAGTAAGCAGAACGGGTTGCCAGACTTATTTCAAGGGAGTTGAACAGCACCTTTGCATCGTGGCCTTGTTCGGTAAGCATATCCAGGTAGCTTACTAATAGATTACACATTAAGCCTATTTCCTGAATTACACTAGCGCCACTCTCCACGAACTGAACTCCGCTCACTGAAAGCTTATTCAAGTCAGGAAATTCTTCTCGGAGTAAAGTTGAAAGCAAATCTATACCCTGCTGATAATCTAAATTTTTCTTTAAAAAATTTTCTATTGGGTTGAGATGTACTACTCCATGCAGGTTTTGGAAAGCATCCAAGGGAATTTCTATCAAATTGGTAGGTAGTTTCCAACTGATTGTAACGCCATCTACTACGATATCTTTGAGCAATATGCCGACATCAGGCACTTGAGAAAGTGCAGTGCAATCAAAAAGAAGGGCTTCTGCCCCTTGATTTAAAGCATTCAGTGCGATTTGGTTACCTTGAGCTTCAGTATTGTCATAGCTAAGTATAATAATTTCCTGAAATTCCCAGGGATTAGGGGTGTAAGATTTGTCAGAAATTACACGATAATTGATGAAAATTTGCGCAATATCCTCTGTTGTATAAAAAGGATACATGCTTATCCCATCCACTGACTCTCCAAGCAAAAGTTTGCTAAATTCCTTACTAGCTAAATCGCTTGATACTTGCTTCTTCCAATCCGTTTTGTTGGTATCCTGAAAAGATGAAAATAAAGGCGCGCCTTTGGGGTAAAGTAATGACATGCAAAAAGTTAGCTAAAATTTGAGAATATGTGAACGAAAAAAATCAAAAATAGTAGCTTTTCATATGTTAACAGAATGTTAAAGAAAGATTGAAAAACTTACATTAAATTGCTTAATAAAATGTGAAAATATTATTAAATTATAAGATTTATTATGTGAATAAATTAAATATATCTTTACATAACAATTTGATATTCAACTAATATTAAGGCTATATTTTATTTAAAAATTTAAGCTTGATCACCAAATTTATTTTGATAAAAAAAATTAAAAAAATTTTGACAATCAATAGTTTCAATTTAAATGAATAACCATAAGTAACTGATAATTAGAATATTAAATACATTTAATTAAAGTTATTTTTCACTAATTTGAGTTATACTTTTTAGCTAGGACATTATACTTTTCTTATGTATCCCTTGTGTAATATCGTGTCTATTGGTGCTTTTCTTAGTGTCAAGAAAATGACTGTTTTTTTGTTTTATTTTTTTTTTTCATTTTTACTTTCCCTCGCAAGTTAATTCTTCCCTAAGAAACTAATTTGTGACATCAGTTAATATTTCAGGCATTTAACACATGCTCCTAATTGAATAAGCTTATGAGCCCTAACCCTATGCTGATGCAAAAAGATCATCAAATTGTCTGGAACAATTGTTTACAGATCATCAGGGATAATATAGGCGAGCAAAGTTTCAAAACATGGTTTGCCCCGATCAAGCCTCTTCGTTTAGTTAATAAAACGCTTACTTTACAGGTACCAAGTCAGTTCTTTTTTGAATGGTTAGAGGAGCATTATGTCTATTTACTACGAAAGGCTATTGACGCCGAAATCGGTTTGGACGGCCAGCTTGAATATTCAGTCATTGTAGATCAAAATCACGGAAAGAAAAGAACAGATCCCATTCATTTACCTAATACCCAAAATAACCATACACCTAACAACGCTAAATACTATCCTAAGCAAAGAACCAATGGCAAAATCCAGGACTTTGAAAAGCAAAATTATGACGGCCCTTTTTCTTTCCAGGATATTGAAAACCTAAAGCAAGCCTCACACCTCAATGCCAAATACGATTTTGATTCTTATATAGAAGGTGATTGCAACCGTCTGGCACGTTCAGCAGGCTATGCAGTAGCCATGAAACCCGGGAATACAGCTTTCAACCCACTGATGCTCTACGGGGGGGTCGGTTTGGGAAAAACGCATCTGGTGCAGGCTATTGGCAACGAAATCAAAAAAAGCCTGGAGGGCAAATTTGTACTCTATGTGTCTTCAGAAAAGTTTACTTCCCAATTTATTGAGGCACTCAAAAACAACAATGTCCAGAAGTTTACTAATTTTTACCTTCAGGTAGAAGTCCTTATTATAGATGACATCCAGTTTCTTTCGGGCAAAGAAAAAACCCAGGAGATCTTTTTTCATATTTTCAATCATTTGCACCAATCAGGCAAGCAGATTATCATGACTAGCGACTGCCCTCCCCGTGATCTGCATGGCTTGACTGAGCGTTTGATATCCCGTTTTAAGTGGGGCTTGACTGCCGATCTTCAAACGCCTGATTTTGAAACCAGGATTGCGATCATACAGAGAAAATTGCAGAGTGATGGTATGTATGTGCCTGACGATGTGGTAGAATACATTGCTTACAATGTAGATACTAATGTAAGGGAACTGGAAGGTATTCTGGTATCCCTCATCGCGCACGCTTCCCTTAATGAAAAAAACGTTGACCTTGAGCTAACCAAACAAATCCTAAAAAATATAGTCCAGAATTGCGAACCAGAGCTTAATGTAGATCAAATCCAAAAGTCTACTTCCAAGCAGTTCAACGTTAACTTAGAAGACCTGAAGTCAAAAACCAGGAAGAAAGAAATAGTGACCGCCCGTCAGGTTGCGATGTATTTATCCAAGGAGTATACCAAGCATTCTTTAAAAGTGATTGGCTATCATTTTGGCGGACGTGACCATGCTACCGTGATCCATGCTGTAAAATGTGTTCAGGAAATGATGGAAAATAATTCTCAAATCGCTGAAGACATCCGAAGTATCAAGACCAAGCTTAAAATCAAGAAGTGATTTGATACTATGAAATGTATAACTTTAGTTGGAGTACTGCTCTTTTCCCCTTTGTTTTTGATCGGTCAAAAACTGCTGGTACCAGAAAAACTTGTACTCAGCGCGCCATTAAAAAAGGAATGTCTGCCCGTAAGATTGGAAATAAAAAATACCGATGATAAATCAATCGTTTTACAAAAGCTGCTCATCAAAGGAAGACAAGCGACTGATTTTCATTTAACCACACCCTTAACCTTTCCTTTGACCATCAACGCAGGTGATTCACTTGAGCTTGGTTTTACCTTCAAACCCAATGAGAAAACAGGTATTCACAACGCTATATTAGAAGTTTATTCCCCTGACGCTAAGGACAACTTAATAAAGGTAAAATTAAGCGGCCTGGCAGCACAGGGAATAGAAGGCGAAAATGAACCCTCATTATTCTTAATTCTAAAAACGCTGGGTTACAACATTAATATTGGAGGGGATCAACTGAAGTTAGGAACGCTGGACTCTCTCATAGGCGATGAAATCAAGGTAAGCCAATTCATCGCTGCTTCAAAAAACAAGCGCGTGTCTTTGCTACCGGTAGCACGGTATTCTCCTCCAGAACAGGTTCCCTTTGGTTATTTCTCAGAAGTAGATAATCAGCTTAAATACGAAAAAGTAGGAACACTTTCTGCTGAGTACCTGCAACATCAGTCACTATACCCCAGACTTGCTTCCGGTAAGACAACTTTTAATCCCAAAGAAAACTCATTCGGCATTTTTGTATCTACTTCCTCCCACGTAACTTACACAAAATCATCTCTCAATACCGGCGTAGAACATGCGTGCAGAGTGTACCCAATCAAAGATGCTTCCGGCAAAGTGGTTGAAAACCAGTACTTAGTCTGTTTTGAAGAAGCTAAAAACGGTGATTACCAGGATTTTGTTTTCATTCTTGAAAACGTAAGACCTTCCCCTTAAGCTTTTTTTAATTCCATGATCGTAATCTCCGGAAGAATCCCTACCCTACCGGGAAATACCAGATAACCATATCCTCTATTTACGTACAAATATTGATCACCTTGCTGGTAAAGATCTGCCCATTGCGGATAGCGATATTGAACCGGACTCCATCTAAAGTCTCCTATTTCAATACCGAACTGCATACCGTGGGTATGGCCAGAAAACATGATATCAATGTCCTGGTATTGCGGACGTACCTGGGCATCCCAATGGCTTGGGTCGTGTGATAATAACAGTTTTATCGGGGCGTCTTCAGTACCACGATATGCCTGATCAAGCTTACCGTATTTAGCAAAACCTCCAGTTCCCCAGTTCTCAATCCCCAGTATCGCAATTTTATCGTTTCCCTGGGTGAGAAAGCGATGTTCATTCATCAGCAGGTCCCAGCCCATTTGGTGGTGCGTTTGTATGAGGCTTTGCAAGTTTTTTCTCTTTGCTTCGGCAGATGACCAGTCAGTATAATCTCCGTAATCATGATTGCCAAGGGTAGAAAATACGCCTAAAGGAGCATTTACCCGGCTAAAAAGTGACTGGTAACCTTTTACTTCGTCAGCCCGGTCGTTCACTAAGTCACCAGTAAAAAAGACGACATCAGGTTTTTCATTCAATAACATATCAATCCCGCCCGTAACCGCTGTCTTGTTATAAAAACTACCCGAGTGGATATCTGATATTTGCGCGATTCGTATGCCGTCAAAGCTGGCGGGCAGGTTTTTGAGGGAAACGGTCCTTCTCTTGATACGATAGTCATGTGCCCCGGAAATGATGCCAAAACCCATGGTCAGGGCGGGTAAAGCGGTGGCTACCAAAGAGGATTTTATTAAAAAATCAGATCTTGATATTCCTTCAGTACCACTTTCAGTGGCCGAAGCAGTAGCAGCACCGCCCAACTGAATCCAGGCCCATCGGACTGCCCTTCCCAGGTCATCAATCATCAGAAAAACTACCCCAAAAAACTTTGAAAAGTAATTTACAAAAATGAACGCAAAAATAATAGTCCGTAAATCTCTTCCCATGTCTTCTTTACCGCCCAGATTATAGTATAGCAATCCTCCAATACTAATCACTGTGACCAACCAGTATAGTGTATAAACTATTTTTTTCCAATGACCAGAGAGTTCATCCAACACTGATCGGACGGCCTGGAAGACGTACCAATCCATCATAAATAAAAGTAAAGCAATGACTCCAATAAATACCATTCTATTCATACCCTTTATTATCTATTTCTAAAAAAAGAAACCCATCTACAGTATAGATGGGTTTCACTTATTTTTATTGTTTCTACTAATAAACTTTAGCGACTTTCCGCTTATCAAAAGCGCGCATCTTGATTTTATCTACCAGGAGATACATAACTGGCACCACTATCAGCGTAAGAAATGTAGCAAAGGTTAACCCGAAAATTACTGTCCATGCCATAGGGCCCCAAAAATCGGCATTAGGTCCACCATAATAAACCTGGGCATCAAATTCAGAAAATAGGGTAAAGAAGTTGATATTCAGGCCAAT